>JANXUM010000578.1 GCA_025356215.1 Bryobacter sp.
GCTCACGCCCGCCGAGCGCGCCAACGCGCAGCGCGAAAGCAAGCAACTGAGCCGAAAGATCTACAAGCAAAAGCACGACGCGCAGGTTGCGCCCCCCAAGCCGTAACTCTGTGATGAATAGAAAACGGCCCCGTTCCCTGGTTGGGAGCGGGGCCGTTTTCAGTTAGTTGAGGGTTAGTTAAAACGAGTACTTGACGCCCATCTCGGCGGCAAAGGACTTGGGGACCACGGCGGAAGCACCCGCGTACCAGCCGTTCGGCGTACCGAAAGCGCTGGACTGGATGCTATTGACGTACGAGTTGCCGAAGTTGGCGCGGTTGGTCAAGTTGAAGAACTGTGCCAAGAACTCGACTCTCTGCCGTTCCTTGAAGACGAAGAACTTGGAAACACGCAAGTCGAGTTGGAAGAATTCCTGCCCGCGAACTGTGTTGTAGTCGACAATCTTCATGGTGCCGTTGGCGATGCCGGCGCGGATGTTGGCCGCGCTGGTGCTCTTGTTGGCGGTGTAGTTGAGAGGATCGCTCACGTTGACCACCGCGCGATTGGCACCGTTGCCAGCGCCTTGGCCAGTCCAGGTGGAACCGTGGACGATCGAGTAGGGCTTGGGCGTCGCGGCGATCAGGATCGGGGCAACCTGAATGCCGAAGGGCAGGGTCATGATGCTGGTGATGGTGGCGCGATGACGCTCGTCGTTCGGTGCCGGGCCGAAATCGGTAAGGGCGAAGATATTGCGCGCGTCCGAGGCGACGTTGCCAAAGGCGGCGGGGCCACCGATGTAGGCGACGGCCTTGGAGAACACGTAATTGGAGTTGACCGAGATTCGCTTGGTCATGCGGCGGCGATAGCTCAGGTTGAGCGCGTCGTAGCGCGAGCGACCGATGGAGCTCTCGACGATGATCTGGTTCAAGCGCGGCAAGCCGGCGGCGTCAAATGCGGCGTCGAAAGGACGGCTGTTACCAAGCTCCGGACGGATGTAATTGATGTTCTGGCGCTTGGCCTCACGCAGGCCGAGCACCTTGATGACTTCAGCTTCGAAGACATTGTTGGCGTCAATCTGCCAGGCGTAGCCGACATTCCATTGGTGGTTGTAAGGATTCACGAAGGTGGGGTCAACCAAACGGCCGACCGAACCGACACCCAGCTTGGTGGAAGGCGTGCCGACCGAAGGCAGCGGATCGACACCGTAGCGGAACTCACCCAGCGGGCGGCCCGTCGAGGGGACGATGTCCGACTTCGGGTCTTGGAAGCCGGGGCTTGAGATCGACAGCGTTTGGGTAAACACGGTGTCGTTGGCCTGCTGTTCCATGAACAGCGGGAGGTTCTGGAAGGTCTGGCCATAGTAGAGGCCATAACCGCCACGCAGGATGTGCGTACCTTTGCCGGTCAGATCGTAGGCGAAGCCGACGCGGGGGCTGAAGTTATTCATGTCCGTCTTGGGCAGACCGGCGGCCCAAGAGGAACCAATTGCCTTCAGGTTCTGATAGGTGCGGCTGGAACCTTGCACATTCGCGCCCTGCAGATTGACATCGACGTCCCAACGGATACCCATGTTGAAGGTGAGGCGGCGCGAGACCTTGTAGTCGTCCTGGAAGTAAACGCCGAACATCTTGGCGTCCTTGTCGGCGAAGTAGGGGTTGCCGGAGGAACCGCTCATCGCGCTGATGATACCGGGAGTGGCAAAACCCTGCGGGAATTTGACCTTGTCTCCGAGAATCTGGCTGGGCAGGAACAAGAAGGTGACGTTGAGCGTCGAGGGGGTCTGGAAGAAGCCACCCAGTTTGGGAACGTTCACAAAATCGAAGCCGGTCTTGAAGGTGTGCTTGCCCACTGTGTAAGAGAAGTCGTCGCGGAACTGCCACTTCTTCTGGTAGCTCTGTTGCGGCACGTTACCGTTGGTGCCGAAGTAGATGCCTCCTGGGAAGGCAAGCTGGGGGACCTTGGTCTCGGAGTCGATCAGGTTATTCCAGTACTGGAAGCCAGCCGTGAAGCTGTTCACGGCGCGGGCGGAAACGACACTCGCCAGCGTCGCGTTGGCGATGATGAGCTGATTGGTGGTGAAGTTGCCGGCGCTCAAGTCATTCAAGTTGCCACTCTGGTCATTCTGGCCTTTGTTGGCTTGGTTGGTGTAGGTGACGAAGAAATTATGGTTGTTGTTGATGCGGTGATCCAAGCGGCCGGTGTAGCGCTGGTCGCGATATGGTGTCGGAATCGAGGCGGCGGGCTTGGCACCAAGGTTAGTGACGAGGCTGAGTTCGGACAATGCGGAACCGGTGACGCCGATCGCCGTCTCTTCGCGTTGCCGCTCAAGAGCGAAAAACACGAAGGTCTTGTCTTTCTTGATCGGCGCGCCGATGGAGCCGCCATAGATTTGGCGGGAGAACGCGGGCGTGGGCGAGTTGCTTTGCTTGGAGTAGTAGTCGTTCGCGTTGAGTGCTACGTCGCGGAAGTACCCGAAAAGCGAACCATGAAGCTGGTTGCTGCCGGACTTGGTCACCACGTTCACCGCGGCGCCTTCGCTGCGGCCGTTGGCGGCGGAGAATCGCTGCGTCGAGATGTTGAACTCTTCGATGGCTTCCATCGGAAGCTGCATGACAGGCCCGCCGACGGTGTTGTCCTTGTTGTCGATTCCGTTGATCGTGTAGTTGATGTTGCGGCCCGCGCTGCCGTTGATGCCGACGACCGCTACACGGTTCTTGGTGGGGTCGTAGGAGTTCACCAGCTTCACGCCGGGGGCGAGGATGGCGAGGTTGGCGAAGTCGCGGCCATTCGTGGGCAGCGCCTGCACTTCCTTCGGCGAGATCGCCAGCGAGACGTCCGTCTTGACGACGTCGATCAACGAGGAGGATCCGCCATCAACCGTGATCACCTCGGCCTGCGTTTTCGGCGCGAGAGTTGTGGAGTAATTGGTAACCCGCCCGACGATTACTTCGGCGTTCTTGATTTCAACGCGGCCAAAACCAGTGGCGTCGATGGAGATGGTGTACTGACCGGAGGACATCTGGTCAAAACGGTAATTACCGTTGCCGTCGGAAGTGGTTTCGCGGACGGTGCCGGTAGCGGTGCCGACGGCTTTGATCTTTGCGTTCGGCACGCCCGCGCTCGAGGCGTCGGTAATCGTACCTTCGATGGTGCCCGTCACGGTCGACTGCGCAAACGCAGCAAACGGCGACCCCATAAGAAGCAACGTACACAAGAGTCCAAGAGTTTTCATTCAGATCCCTTAAACCTTTCCCTAATGAATTTTTAGTGTCACTAAAGCAGACACAAAGCTATAGCTATTACTTTGCACCAATTGGGCTCATCAATCAATGTTCAAATGGTAATAGCACTGTAACGATCCGGGCGGAGCGGTATAAGAGGTGGGCTAAGAAGGCTTGGGGAGCGGGGATGATGGTGAGCGTTTTGTTGTGGAACGATCGATGCTTCCGAGCGAAATCGAGCTGGATCGGGCTGATGCTTCCGAGTGCCTGGATGTGGGACGAAATGGCGGGCCCCGGTACGACCCGGACGAGGCGGCGGCCAGCACCGGGATTGTTCAACTTGTCCCACACCCGATATCGCGGGTGCGAGACGTTGCGGCAAGCATTCGTCCGGCCCGGCATTGATCCCGTCTGTACCACTAGCCTTACACTCCCGATATGGTGAATCACTTGTTGCTTCTGTCGGTACTTTCCCTGGACACGATGTTCCGCGGAGGGCCCGCGCACACGGGTGTATCCGCCGCAGCGAAAGCACCTGGCCTGTCTTCGGTGAAATGGAAATTCAAGACCCGCAGCAAAGTAATTTCTACGCCCCTGGTCCACGACGGGCGGGTGTACTTCGGCAGCGGGGATCACAAGCTCTATGCCGTGAATGAGGCGGACGGCGCGCTGGTCTGGAGCTTTCAAACCGGGATGCGCGTCGACTCGTCGCCCGCGTGGTCCGGCGGTCTCATCTATTTCTTGAGTGGAGACGGGAATTTTTATGCGCTGGAAGCGGCGACGGGTAAAGTGAGGTGGAAGTTTGCCACGGAAGGCGAGCGGCGATTTACCGCGCCCGGAATCCACGGCGCGCAGCCGCGCAAGGAAATGATGCCAGACCCCTTCGACGTATTTCTGTCCTCGCCGACGATCGCGGACGGGAATGTCTACTTCGGCAGTGGCGACGGACACGTCTATGCCCTGGAGGCGACCGGCGGCGCGCTACGTTGGAAATTCAAGACAGGTGACGTCGTGCATGCCACGCCGGCAATTGACGGGGGCGTGGTCTATATCGGGAGCTGGGATCGAAACCTCTACGCGCTGGATGCCAAAACCGGCGGACTCCAGTGGAAATTTCAGACCGGCGAGGACACCAAGATCTACAACCAGGTGGGAATCGCCAGTTCCGCCGCGGTGGTGGACGGCATTGTCTATTTTGGCTGCCGCGATGGACACTTCTACGCGGTGAACGCCACGGACGGCAGCGAGCGGTGGAAGGTGGACAACCACTCGGGCTGGGTGATCGCGTCGCCGACGGTGTCCGGTGGGCTTGTGTACTTTCCCACATCCGACGGGCGGCGATTCAAAGCGGTGGACGCGGCCAGCGGCAAGCCGGTTTGGGATGTCGCGATCCCGGCGATCTCGTTTTCTTCGCCAATGCTGGCGGCGGGGCGGATCTACTTCGGCACTTCCCACGGCTGGTTGCGTGCTCTCGATCAGAAAACAGGTAAGCTGGCGGCGGAGTTTCAGACGGAAGGTTCAAAAGAGAACTCGGCCAAGTACATCACCCAAAGCGGGCTCATCAACGAGGCCGCACTTTATCCCGACTTTTCACTCGACGGCATCATCATCGGCAGGGAGCGGATGTTTAGTCTCGGTTCGGTGCTATCCTCGCCGGTGATTTCAGGCGGCGTGGTCTTCTTTGGGAGTACGGACGGCCACCTCTACGCCGTTCAATGACAATCGTTACGAGATGTTGATGGCTTATTCGCAAAACTGCAACATAGAATTGCTAGCCTCGCGAGTATGCGTCCTATCGTCCTTCGCTTGCTGCCATTTGTGTGCATCGCCGCCCCTTTGTTCTCGCAGACCCAACTACTGACGATCCTGCTCCCTGAAAAAACCCGATTACTGGAAGACCAGCGCGTTGATCTGGTGCTGGAGGTCCGCAACGTGACCGCGCCCACGGCTTTGAAAGTGACGGCGAACGGTCGCGACATCTCTTCGCGCTTCAGCGCTCCCGTCGCAGCCGACCTCGATTGCGACGGTCGTCCCGACAGCGTCTACCGTGCCAACCTACAGAGCTTTAGCGATATTGGCTACGTGCGGATTGAGGCCAGCGTCAACAGCGGCACCCGCGTGCTGACCGACGTCAAGGACATTTTGGTTTACGAGATGAAGCCCGGCCAGTTGAAGAAGAACGTGATCCTGTTCATTGGCGACGCGATGGGCCAGACTTACCGCGACGCGGCACGCTTGGTGGGCCGCTCGGTTGAGACCGTGCCTGGCGTATCCGGCATGCGCGAAGGCATCTTCGACAACCTACTCGAGATGGACAAAATGCCGGTTACCGGCTCTGTCATGACTTACAGCTCTGACAACGTGGTTCCCGATTCGGCCAACACGGCCGCCGCCTGGTCCACTGGTAACAAGACTTACAACAACGGCCTGGGCGTTTTTGCCGACGGCACCGATTGCCGGTGGCGCCAGACCGGCGTCAGCATGGCAACAATGGATTCGCTCACCGACAACCCGCGCGTCGAGACGCTGTGGGAATACCTCAAGCGCAAGTACAACTACCGCACCGGTATCGTCAGCACGGCGGACGTGACCGACGCGACCCCGGCGGGCGAAGGTTCGCACGTCGCCCAGCGCGGCACCCGCAACGAGGTGTCCAAGAACTTCATCGAGAACCCCTTTCTCAATGGGCAGCCCGTTTTCGACGTGATCCTCGGCGGCGGCACTAATCAGTTCCAGGCGGCTTACCGCACCGACAAGCGCGACTTGATCGGCGAGTTCCAGGCCAAAGGATTTACTTACGTCGCTTCCGCCACCGCACTCAAGAGCGTTGGCGCGTCGGCTGGCAAATTACTGGGCCTTTTCCGCGCCGGCAACAACCCGGTGCTGGCTTCCTCCGGTGTAACTTCCAGCCCCGACGGCAACATGGATGTGGCCTACGACAAGCTGCGTCTGGTGCGTCCCGGCAGCGAGCCTGAAGTAAACTTCGGCGGCTTTACCGATCAGCCCATGCTTGACACAATGACCGACAAGGCGATCAGCGTGCTGTCGGGCACAAACGGCGACCAACCCTTCATCCTGATGGTGGAAGCGGCGTCGATCGACAAGCAATCGCATCCCAACAACGCCGCTGGCACAATCTGGGACACCCTGGAGATGGACAAGAGTATCGGTGTCGCGCGCAAGTTCCTCGCTAGCCGCAAGAACCCCGATACGCTCATCGTAGTGAGCGCCGACCACGATCAATCGATGCACATCCTGGGGGTGACGACCATGAGCGACGCCGATTTGTCCGACCGCAACGGCACCACCTTCACCATCCCCGCGGGCGTTGGTACGCAGACCATGAAGGTATTTAACGACGCCAACACCAACGTGCGCGCCGCTTATAACTTTGTCAATGGCAGCGATCCGGTGAATTCCACCGGCCCCGGCGGCCCGCCCGCTCCCAAGCGCGCGGCTGGCGGCACGGGCTTCCCGAACTACATGGACGTCGACGGCGACGGCTACCCCGAGAACAAAGTGTCCGGCGGCAAGGGCGACGTCCGCTTGGTTGTCGGCTATCGCACGGGCGACCACACGGGATCGAACGTACCGGTTTCCGCCGAAGGCGCGGGCGCTCTCTTGTTCACCGGCACCATGGACCAGACCGACATCATGTTCAAGATGGCCACGGCAATCGCGATCGACACCAAGGCGCTGGACGAGGCTGTGAAGCAGTTGAGTTCGGATCGTCTGCCGCAGACTTTCGGAAAGCAGTAAGTGCTCACCGCAATCCTACTGTTGTCGCTTGCTGCGGAGAGTTCGATCTCTCCGCAGCATCCGCTTTTGGAGTTCAAGCTGGACGAAAGCCCTCAACAGTTGATGGCGCGCTTTGACCGTCCCCCGCAAACAGCGCGCGGGCGGGGCTACCAGATGTTGCTCTTTCACGCCCTGGCCCCGGTCAGCATTGAGCCGGGCCTGCCTCTCGATTGGGCCACTGCGGTGGCTACGGCAAGTTGCGAAGGCAAGTACGCTTATTCGTTCTACATCAATGACGACGGCCAGATCCAGAGCGTTTTGCATCAGCCGGATCGCCCACTGGCGCTGGGCTACTTTTTCCCGGTTGGTAAGTACCGGGACTATGAGGTCGCCAACGCTTCAGGCTTTAAGTTCCGTTATCGTGTGCGCAAGATGGACAGCGGCCTGCTGCTTGTGGCGACGCTCCTGCAGGCGGACGCCAAGCTCATGGACCAAGTCGTGTTGATCCGCGAATCGGCGCTATTGGCGGCCTTCCCGCTACTGCGAATGCAGCCGTAGCTCTACCAGCAAGCCCTTGGGCTCACGATTGCGAATCGACACCGTGCCACCGCAAGTCTCGATGCTGCTCTTGACGATGGCCAAGCCGAGCCCGGTGCCGCCGGCTTGTGGAGTGCGCGCAACGTCAAGACGGTAAAACGGCGCGAAGACTTTTTCGAGCTCGCTTTCGGGCAAGCCCGGGCCACTGTCGGCAACCCGGATCCAAACCTGTTGGCCTTCCCTGCCCCACGTGATTTCGACCGGGCCGCCGGAACCGGCATAGCGCAAAGCGTTGCGGACCAAGTTGGCGACGCACCAACCGAGATATTCCTCATCCGCGCGAGCGACAACGCCAGCGGCTCCGGTCGTGCGTACGTCTTCATGAGAGACCGCTTCACGGCGGACGGCGCGATCAATGACGGCGGCTACGTCGACGTCCACCAGCGGACGGCGCAGGCCCTCGATGCCGGCCTTCGAAAACACCAGTAACTCATTCACCAGGCGGGCCATGTGCTGAATCTCTTCGTTCAAGTCCGCGAGCTGATCCTTTTGCGATTCGGGAATTTCGCGCTCGATGATGCCCAAGGCCCATTGCGTGCGGGCGATGGGGGAAGAAAGCTCATGGGCGATCCCGCCGAGAAAGCGCTTCTGGCCAGTGACGAAATCGGAGAGCTTGAGCGCAAGCGTTTCGATCGATCCACTGAGCCGGCCAAGCTCATCGTGACGATCGCTCTTGGCGGCAACATTAAATTTGCCTTCGGCAATCTGCTCTGTTGCTTTGGTAAGTAAACCGATCTCTTTCGTTAACGAGCGGATGAACGGCAGCCAACAGATCGCGGTGATGCTGAGGATGGCAAGGCTGACCGAGATCCAACTGGACCAATCGATGAAGAGAGAACTGGAGAAGAGCGACGGCGCGTTCAGCAGTAGCGTGGCCCGCAGATCGTCGCCTGTGGCCGGGTCGCGCGCGGGGACGCGCAGGCCAACCCAATAACTGCCAGCGCCTTGTTCAACAAATACGGCGTTGCGGGCGTCAGGGCCGCCACCTTTGCCCGGGGGCGGCTGACGGCGTCGGTCTTTGAGCGGCGGACCGCCTCCGGGCGGGCCGCCGGCCAAACGGAGGAGAACCTCACGAGGGAGGACCGTCTGGATACCGGCAACTTGGCGGCCCTCGTTCTCGAACAGGATGAACTTGACGCCGTACTGCTCGGAGTAACGCGAGAGAATGGCGTCGCCGGAGGCCTTGTCGCGGGCCTCGGAAACTTCAAGGGCAATGAGACGGCCAACGGCCAGGAGGCGGTCGCGGGCTGGGTTGAGCAGCATGCCCGGCACGCCGCCGCGGAATTGGAGGCCCGCCAGGCTCAGAAAAAGTGTCGCCAGCAAGAGAAAGTTCAGCAGCGCGAGCAGAAGAATTTGGACGGATAGGCGGAAGCGCGTCACTCGAAAATCTCGCTTCCCGGTTTGAGTAACATGTAGCCGGCGCTTCGTACGGTTTGGATATAGCGCGGGGCGCGCGAGTCGTCGCCGAGCTTCTTGCGTAACGACGAGATATGAACGTCGATGGAGCGATCGAAGACTTCGAAATCGCGGTCGGCTACCTCCAGTAGCAATTGCTCGCGCGTGCGGACTCGACCGGCGCAGCGGGCTAACGAGAGTAGTATGTCAAACTCAACCGGCGTTAGCACCATCGCCTGCCCCTGATGCCTTGCGCTTCGGGTTTCAGGATCGACACTCAGGTCACCGACTTCGATGGCAGGCTGGGGGGCAGTGAGGGCGGCGGCGTTGGTCACCCGCGAGCGCCGGATGACGGCACGCAGGCGGGCCAGCAACTCGCGCGTCGAAAAGGTCTTGGGAAGATAGTCGTCTGCGCCAAGTTCCAGCCCGACGATGCGATCCGCTTCTTCTCCCAGGCCGGTCAGCATGATGACAGGGACATTCGACTTGACGCGCAAGCGGCGAAGGAACTCAAAGCCGTCGAACTCTGGCATCATTACGTCCAGGATGATGGCGTCGTATGGATGCTCCAGCGCCCTGCCCAGGCCTTCCGATCCGGAGTGCGCAAGGGTCACGGCGTAGCCCATCGGCTCAAGATAGGTTTTGATCAGGCGGCAGAGTTTGGTGTCATCGTCGACCAAAAGGAGAGGCGTCATCGAAGTAGTCCCTCACTACATGTATCGGAAATCTGAGATCCGCGTCGCACCTTTACTTTCGCTTAACAAAACCGGGCTTCGCGCACACAAGAGCTTGACACTCGGCAATCATGCTAACCATGTCATGAGATTTACACTCCTCCTAACCTCGATCGTCGCGATCGCGTTTGCCCAGCCGCCGGGCGGCGGCGCTCAACAAGGCGACGGCATTTGGCTGCGCAACGCCTACTTTGGCGAACTGGTCACCTTTGACCCCTGTCTCGCCCACCAGCCGGGCAACGGGCAGTACCACAACCACATCAACCCGATCTGCCTGCGGTATCAACTCGGGGACAACGTGCAGGTGCAACGGCAAACCCGCGAAGGCACAATCTACGGCGAGAAGGCCGCACCTTGGACGCACTCGCCGATCCTGGGCTGGGCCTTTGACGGCTATCCGATTTATGGTCCGTACGGATACTCAGACGCGGCCAATGCCAAGAGCGAGGTGCGGCGGATCAAGTCGGGCTTCCGCTTGCGCAACATCACTGCGCGCACCTCATTGCCGGATTGGGCGATGGCGCTGCATCCAGGCGTGTCCCAGACGCTGACGGCTGCGCAGTACGGACCGGCCATCGGCACGGAATTCCCGCTGGGCCGCTACAACGAGGACTATGAGCATGTGCCGTCGATCGGCGACTTGGATATCTACAATGGACGCTTTGCCGTAACGCCGGACTTCCCTTCCGGTACTTACGCCTACTATGTAACCATCGAGGCCGACGGCGCGCCCGCCTTCCCCTATGTCTTTAGCGGCCAGTATTACGGAACAGCCTCGGGTGGCAACGCGCAGAACATTTCAGCCGCGGCAACAGAGTACTTCCGCAATGGAGCGCTGGTCTCGTCGGCCTCCACTTCGCCGCAGTTAAGCGTTTGGCAGACGAAGAACTCGTCGCAAAACGCGACGGCGATCACCGGCTACGATCCGTCAAACGGACCTCAGACCACTTGGCCACTTGGTGTGCCGAGTGGGGCGCGGATCTCGGGCGGCGTAACGGTGCCGACCCTGGCCGACGTACAGCGAATCCGGTATACGGACACAATGGTCATTGTCAATGCGAATAACTTGGCGAGTTACACGATGGGCCCCTGGTTTGATCCGCAATTCACGGGCGGGGTCTTCGGTAACTTCGCCAGCTCTCAAAACAATCAGTTCCAAGTACCGCGCACTCCCAGCGTGGCCGCCACCAAATCCAACACAAGCATGGGTGCCGTGGGCGTCATGGTGAATGGCGTGGCGGTGTTCAACTCTTTGGACGGGGCAAGTTATCGCAATGCGAGCGGCGCGGACGCCGGCGGCGGGATGGTTACGCAAATCGCGTCCAACGCCTCAACGGCGTCGGGAGAGCGTGGGCCAATGGCGCCGGGCTCGCTGGTGAGCGCCTACAGCCTGTTCGGTGCATCGCTGGCGACCTCGACGGTGGCGGCGTCCTCGGCCGCTTGGCCGTTGACCTTGGGCGGCGCAACGGTGACGGTGAAAGATTCAACCGGAACGGAACGCAAGGCGGAGATCAACTACGCTTCGGCCAATCAAGTGAATTACCGCGTGCCGCCAGAGTCGGCCGCCGGAGTGGCGACGGCTGTCTTTGCCGCCAACGGTAAGACTTACACGTCCAATATCAATATCGCGGCTGTGTACCCGAGCTTGTTTATCGCGGACGCCACGGCGCAGGCCGCCGCGACCATCCTGCGCGTGCGCGGCCCGGTGCAAACTCCTGAAAACATCAACGGGCCCATCGACCTCGGTCCTTCAACCGACGCGGTTTATCTGATCGCTTACGGTACAGGGCGAGGCACGGGCGCCAACTTGACAACGACGGCGACAATTGGCGGCATGGCGGTGGATGTGCTCTATTCGGGCCCGCAGGGCGTCTATCCGGGTCTCGATCAATTCAACTTGTCGATCCCGCGCAGTTTGGCGGGCCGCAGCAAGGTGGATGTCATCGTGACTGTGGCGGGTAAGGTCTCCAACCCTGTGAACATTACGATCAAGTAAGTCGAACTTAGCCATGCAAGACCTCATATCAGTGTTCCTCGGCGTTTGGTTTCTGCACCCCAACGCCCGCAACCCCGCCTTACCCGAGAGCTTACGCCGGGTGTTGCCGGGCGTGCACTCTGTGCGCGACGCCGGGGACAAGCTTGAGGTCAGGTCGGCTGGGATCAGCTTCGATTCGTTTGGGGCTTTGGAGGCAAACGCGTACGACGTGCCGATGGGCCCACAAAAACTTTTCTTTGAGTTTCCCAGAACGCCCGCAAAGACGCAGGTCTCTGTTAGCGCGCCATTGGGGGTGATTGGCGCATTTGTGAGTGGCAAGCCAATCTATAACCCAATTTCGACAGTCAGTTACAACGGCCAAGGCATTTGGCATCGCGACGCGGTGCGGGCCAATGGAGCGAGCGGGAATCTCTTGACCATTCTGTTGGCTGGGCGGGGCAAGTATCCACCGATCATCGGCTATGCGCTGGACGGCTTTCCGATCTATGGCCCGCACGCGCCGGGAGCCACGCGGTCGAGCTATCGCTTGCGCTCGATCGAAGAACGGACAGTCTTACCGGACGGCACCAAGCTGGCGCCGGGTCAGTATGGGCCACCTGTCTCGGCCAGTGAGCCGCTGGGCAGCTTTGTCGAGGATTACGAATATCGCGAAGGCGCTGGTGACCTGGATGCGCACAACGGACGATTCGCGGCGACGCCGGAATTTCCCAATGGGACTTACGCTTATTACCTGAGCACCGATGGGCAGGGCGGCGTCAGTTACCCTTATCTGATTGGACCGAGTTACTACGGTACTCCGCTTGCCACGCCCGCCAAGCAGTTGCGTTTCGCCGTGAAGGGAATCGACGGTAAGAATCAGCGTTTCCCGGAGACCGTGCACGAGAAGCCGCTGCACCTCATTCTGGTAAGCGACGACTTGAATGGTTTCATGCACGTGCATCCGGAATTGGGCGCAAGCGATGAGTTTGGGATCAACGTCGATTTTGCGAGCGGCGGGCGCTGGCACGCCTTTGCGCAAGCAACGCCCGCCGGGGGTGTCAATCAAGTCGAGCATCGGGTGCTTGAGATCGACAAGCCGGTGCCGCGAATGGAGTCGACCTCAACGATCGCCGTCAAGATGGACGTTCCCGCGCTGGTAACAGGTCGCGACCTGCGTATCCGCTTCACGCTCAGCGACGCGAAATCAGGGAGCCCGCTGAACGATCTGGAGCCCTATCTGGGTGCATGGGGCCACTTCATTTTGATCAGTGAGGACAAGCAGATATTCATTCACGCGCATCCGGAGGAGGCGGCGGGCGTGGTGCATGACCACAGCGTTCCGCTGGGGCCGAGCCCGGATACAATCGAAATCGTCACCGGCTTCAACAAGCCCGGGAGGTACAGGTTATGGGCGCAATTCAAGAGAGGTGGCACTGAGCAAGTTGTGCCGTTCTGGCTGGATGTGGCCGCGGGCGGGCCGGTGACCGAACAGGGTGTGCCGGCCGGGGCGACGCTGGTGACGGTTACGGATCGGGGTTATTCCCCGGCTGAGATCATTGCGACGGCGGGTGAAGTCATGCGCCTCGCTTTCCGGCGCGAGGGCAACACAAACTGCGGTGGCAAAGTGGTGTTTCCCGATCTGGGCATCAGCCGCGACTTGCCGGCCGGCGAGGCCGTGCTGGTGGAGCTACCAGCGATGAAGGCTGGCACCTACCGATTCACCTGCGGCATGGGAATGTACAAGGGCGCGGTGGTCGCGCGCGAGAATGTCACACAGCGCTAACATTGCTTCGCTATCTTAGCGAAAGCATGATTTCGTTAATTGCCGTAGCCGCTCTCATAGCGCAGATCCCCGCTGAGCCCTTGCATCTGAAGTCGCCGGTGCGCGATAAGAACTTTTACTTTTTTCGCCTGATCGAAGAGGACCCGGCGCGCTTTGCGACCGACGTGGAACTGTCACGGGTGGCAGCGGCAAAGCGGGCAGCGGCGGTGAATGCGGTCGCCCGTTGCAAGATGGACGTGCCCTGCCATACGGCGGCATTCCGCTGGACGGAAGCCGAGATCGAATCAGTGGGCAAGACGCTCTCGATGCTGCCCCCGCCTGCGGGGATGCGCGCCTCGGGCGCCTTCATTCGTTATGCGCAAGGCCCCGACGCGGAGCTCATGGCGAAGGCCTGGAAGGACGCCGCGCTGGCGATGAATCGCATCTTCGACGTCTATGCGGAGGGCAAACCACCGCGATCCGCCGCGATCGACGGGATCTCCCATGAAACAAACGGCCAGCGCTTGGGGATGCGCGTGGACTTCGCAACGGCCATGATCGCCGACGCCCCCGCGCCGAAATTCTTCTTCGACACGCCGCTTCGATTTGCAATGCAAATGCTGGAGTTGAATTGGCGCGACGAAGCGGGCCGACACGAACCGATGGCCTTGACCGAGAACAAGGCGGCGGTCGCGGCGGTTTCAAAGACCGATTGGAAGCTCTTCGCCTATCAGGCGATCGTCGTTCCGGGAGCAGGCGGAGACCGGCTTACCGTGCCGATGGACCCGGCCGCGCGATGGCGGGCGCAATTGGCGGCGGAGCGCTATCACGCCGGCCTTGCGCCCTTTATCGTAGTCTCGGGCGGATACGTACACCCGATGCAAACGCCCTTCAACGAGGCCATCGAGATGCGTCGGGTGCTTGTGAGGGATTTTGGCGTGCCGGAGAACGCTGTGTTCATCGACCCACACGCGCGCCACACGACCACCAACCTGCGCAACGCTGCGCGCATCCTGTTTCGCGCCGGCGTGGATTTGGCAAAGCCGGTGCTGATCACGACCGACCAGTATCAGAGCGCCTACATTGAAGCGGAAGTTTTCTCAAAGCGCTGCGACATGGAATTGGGCTACCGGCCTTACCGTATCGTGAAGCGGACCGGGAGATTCGATCTAGCGGCAATGCTGCTGATGGTGAGCCTGCAAATGGACGCGATCGACCCATTGGACCCGTAAACTAAGATCTTGCGACTCAGAGTGGAAAGGAAAATCCGGAAGGCGCTGCGGCAAGGTTGGCGAGGGAAGCCGATCCGCTCGATCACCGCGTTGGAGCGCAAAGGCTTGAGCTTTCGGGAGGCACTTGTAGAGGGTTACGAGTTCGCCCGCTTGCCGGTCGCGGACAGGAAGATACTAGCGGCGCAGTACCTCAGGGACTTCTGTTCGCAAGAAGACAGGCTGGAACTTTGGACCACCGATAACAAAATCGAGAGGCTGGGCCAAAGGCAGTGCGTAGGACCGCTAATCCGCGCGTTGCGGGATGAAAACCCGTATCGGCGTGAGGTGGCGGCCCGCGCACTGGGTTGGATGCGGCCTCACAATTCGCGTGCGGTTACACCCTTGATGGGTGTAGTGTGCGACCTCTCGCAATCAATCTCGGCGCGAGCCTATGCGGCGGAATCGCTTTACATGCCGGGTGACTTGCGCGCGATTCCAGCTTTGATCCAAGCGCTCAAAGATCCCGAACCCGCTGTTCGCTTCTGGGCGGTGTTCGCGTTCGGCAACTTATCGGACCAACGGCATGTGCCGTACGCCGGGTCCGGAGTTGTAGAAGCTCTCGAATCTATGCTTGGTGATCGTGGCAATGCCAACCCAGGCTACTGGTCAGTAGGCTTGGAGGCGTTGGCGATGCTAGGGCGCGCTTGGCCGATGATCGACAAGTACCGGACGCTCATGAACGCGGAGATCGATCGGATTCAGAAAGATCCGAATGCTTCGAAGCAGGAGCAGGACTGGGCGAGTTACTACGGGTGAATGGACGCGCGGAACTAAATCCATCCGGAGATACACTATCGGTAGGTGAGCACGAAAAAGGGATTCAACTGCGTCGGGAAGAGATTCTCAAAGCTGCCACGCGACATGGAGCGGGCAACGTCGGTCTTTTCGGCTCGGTGGCCCGCGGCGATGAGAGAGCAGACAGCGATATCGATTTCTTGATCGACGTTACGGGCAAAACGACGCCCTGGTTTCCGGCAAGCCTCATCGTCGACCTTGAGGAACTACTTCATCGGCCCGTACACATCGTAATTCGCCGCTCGCTCAGTCCGCTCATTCGCGAAAGCGTGTTGCGCGAGGCTGTATTGTTATGAAGTCGCAGCGCGCCTACGTTGAACACGTACTCTAGTGCATCCGGCGGGTGCCGGAAGACGCGTCGCAGGGCCGTGAGGATGTACTCGGCTCACGCACGCTGCAGGACGCGATCTTACGCAATCCTCAGGTCATGTGCGAATCAACCCAACGCATCGATGATCGCTATCGGGAGAATCATCCCGAAATCGAGTGGAAGGCCATTGCCGGCATGCGCAACGTGCCGGTACACGACTATTTTGAGGTCGACTTTGCGACCGTCTGGCAAATCGTCGAGAGGGACTTATTGCCGCTCAGAAATACGATGATCGATATCGCAAAAGACATTGCAGGCTAGACACACGGGCTCCGCCGCGGCAATGCTGCTGATGGAGAGCCTGCAGATGGACGCGATCGACCCATTGGACCCGTAAACTCAGAACTTGCGGCTCAGAGTGGAAAGGAAAATCCGGAAGGCGCTGATGACTGAAGCGGCGTTTGAATTGTTGGGAATCGCCGACAGACAGGGTACGGCGGACTTGTTGATGAGGCGCTTCTTCTATCAAAATGATCAGTCGGAGATCCGCGCTACAGGGTAGGAGATTCGGCGTGTGGCAGACAGACACTTCATCAAGCCGCTGGTCGAGGCTCTGTCTGACCCGAATCCTTTCCGGAAACAGGTAGCGGCCCAAGTCTTGAGCCGGATTCCCCTTTGGACTGCCAATACGGTGAAAGCTCTTGTAGGACGGAAAGCCACAGCGTCGCCCGGCTTCAACGCGGACTGAATCTTCTTCAGCTCATCGACATTGGTCACCGGAATGCGATTGATCGACACGATCACGTCGCGCTCTTGCATGCCAATCTCTTCGGCAAAGCTATTGGGCACAACCCGCGTCACTTGCACGCCTGTCTTGTCCGCTGCCGACGACGGCAGGTTCGTGATCGTGTACAAGGGCGCGGTGGTCGCGCGCGACAACGGCACACAGCTCTGACGCACAGTGCAGCCGCTGCCGCGCACGGCCCCCTGGTTAGAACTCCAGCCGAAGCCCAAACTGAATCGTGCGCGGGTCGGTAACCGTCGCCGCAATCCGGCCGACGTTTGCCGGTGCGCTGATGTTGGTGGCGGGGTTGCCAAAATTGGCCCGATTCAGCATATTGAAAAACTCCGTACGGAAACTGGCGCGCACCCTCTCCGTAATCGCGAAGTTCTTGAAAACAGCGGCATCCCAGGTAATGAGACCCGGCCCAAAGAGCGCATTGCGTGCGCTGCTTCCAAAAGTAAACGGCGCGGGCACGGCAAAAGCTGCGGGGTCAAACCACTTGTCAATGGACTGGTTTGACGGGGTGGCGGCACCATAGCCGCTTACGATGTTGGCGCGGCTGGACAACCAGCCAAGCTGGGTCGCTGAGAAGTTAACCGAGTATGGCTGACCCGTTCCCGCGCTCAGAATGCCCGAGATACGCCAACCGCCGACAATCTTTTCGCTGATTCCCTTCCCGTCCGTCAGAAACTTCTTCCCCTTGCCAAACGGCAGATCATAAGCGTAGTTAGTAACAAACCAGTGGCGGCGAATGCCGTCCTGATTGCCGCGATCGTATCGGAAATTCTGGTTGTTGGCGGGCGCGTCCCCAAAGGTGAATTCGTTCAGTGCCCGGCTAAATTGATATTCCGCCTGCAGCGAGAAGCCAGAGGCGTAGCGGCGCTGCACGCCAACCTGAAGCTGGTGCAGAATGCTGTTGCGGCCAGACTCCCAGTAAGTAATGGGTCCCCAGGGCTGGTAAGGGCGACGGGGCTGCACAGTGCCCGATGCCATGATTGGCTCATTCGGGTTGGAGTTTCTTTCCAGCTTTGTGCCTTTGTTCCCCAGATACGACACACGCAGCGCCGTGTTCTTGGCGAACTCATATTCGATCGTCGTGTTCCACTGTTGCGAATAAGGTGTGGCGCGATTGCGGGCTACGGCCAGCAACGCCGGATTGGTGGGCAAGGTGCCCGTGCCGGGGAACGGGTTCGCCCAGGTAAGGTTCGGCACCGTCGCTGAGGTCGGCTCAAAGTTCTCCTGTGCGCGGAACGGCGGGTTGGTAATGCCCATCCCGAGCGTGCCGTTGTATCCGGCAATCACGTTGTAGAAAATTCCATAGCTGGCGCGGACGACAAATCGATTGGTAAACGGACGCCAGGCAAGCCCCATCCGCGGGGCGAAGTTATTGCGGTCGGGGAACAGGTAGTTACCGACCTCGAAGCCGCTCTTGGATCCATCGATTACCGGCAGTCCCAAAAGCCGTGGATCGGCATTAGCCAGCCCCTTCACCACTACTACCTTGTTCAACGTGGCGTCCCAGTTCGCAATATCGCCACTCGCGTTGTCGAACGGCGTTGCATACTCATAGCGCATACCGAGATTCAAGGTGAGCTTTGGGGTGATCTGCCAATCATCCTGCACGAAAGCGAAGTAGCGGCTGTTCACCGGCTCGTTGAGCGCATTGCGCGTGTTGCGCGAGGAAAGTGCCAGAGCTCCGATCAGATAGTCGGCGAAAGAGTTGCCGGAATACCGGCCATCAAAGGTGAACTGCCCGCGCTGCGGCGGCGTGTTCTGGCGGTTAAAGCTGGAGATGCGCTGAAACTCCCCTCCCATCTTGATCGTGTGCTTGTTCTTGATCCAGGTGATGGAGTCGTAGAGTTCATAGGTTGCCTGACGATCACCAGATCCGGGTGCGTCGGCGAAACCGCGGAACCCGAGGATACTCACGCCGGGCAGCCCGCCCAGCCCGTCGGCCGGCTTGATCAAGCCCGAAATCAGAGTAGAGGGATCGAAGGCGGAATTCTGCGGCGTGCGGAAAAACTTGTTGTTGTTCCAACCGAAGCGGGCCTCATTCAGAAGGTTGGACCGTACCGTGCGAGTGTATTGAAACATCGTGTTGTTTGTTGAGTTCCCCCAACCGTCCCAGTTACCGAACTTCTCCGTTCCCGCGCCACCGATCGCGCTGGAGAAGAAAACACCAGATTGGTTGAAGGGCCCGTTGGCCGAGCGGAAGAAGCGGCCGGAGATCCTGTCCTTTTGCGAAAGATTGTAGTCAACCTTGATCGAGTAACGGTCCACAGGCTCAAGCACGCGAATGTTCGCGACATAGTTATTGCCCAATCCTGCCGGGCCCGTACCCGGCAGGTTCGGTGTCGAGAAATAGCCGTCCAGACCCTTGGCCACGGCCGCAATCCGGTCCGCCGGGATACGGTTGTTCGGAAAGGGCGTGCCGCCATTGAAGGGGTCGCGGATTGTCGTCGGAACCAGGCTGAAGTCGCCTTGGCGCAGGGCCGTGGTCGGCATCTGGGTGACGTTTTGACCGGCGCGCAATAGACGGAAGCCTTCAAAGCTTCCAAAGTAGAAAAGCTTGTTCTTGATGATCTTGCCGCCCAACGATGCCCCATACTCGTTGCGGTTGAAAACCTGCCGTGGAATGCCGGCTCGATTATTGAAAAAGCTGTTGGCCGCGGTGGCCTTGTTGCGATTGAAGTAAAACACGCTTCCGTGCATCTCGTTGGTGCCGGACTTGGAACTGATAACGATCTGCGCGCCGCCGCGGCCAAATTCGGCGCTGGCGTTATTGGCGATCACCTTAAACTCGCCGATGGATTCCAGCGACGGCACCGTGGTCAGATTGCGTTCATTGCCGGCGTCGTTGCCGGACACTCCGTCGATCGTCAGGTTCACCGCGCCAAAACCACCACTGCCGGCGACATAAGGATTGGTCCCCGGGTTTTGCACGCCGGGTGCCAGTGAGAGGAGGCCGAACAAATTCTGCCGTCCATTCAGGGGCAGCGTTGTAATCTGCTTGCCGTCGACGATGTTGCCCACGCTCGACGAATCTGTCTGAAGCACCGGGGATTCGGCCTCAACCTCAATCCGTGAGGCCACATCGCCCACCGACAGGGAAACGTCCAGTCGCACCGTCTGATCCAGATTCACAACTACCTGGTTGATCACATTGGTCTTGAAACCAGCCGAGGTGATCGTGGCCCTGTAGGTGCCGGGAAGCAGATTCGGAACGCTAAACTCGCCGCCGTTTGAGGATTCGACCTGAATCGTTTGACCCGTGTCGCGATTGTCGATCGTGATCTTGGCACTCCCCAGCGCCAGGCCGGAGGAGTCGGTAACCCGACCGACGATCGTACTTCGGGCCGATTGAGCCAACGCAGAGACGCCTAGCAAGAGAAAGATCGATATGCGCAAAAACACCTGAATTGTCATGGGGCGGATTCTATCACAGTGGATGCTAATTTCAACCCCGCGAATTTCCCCAAAATCGATGCGCTGAACGTAAAAACGCCCACCTGTAAAGGCGGGCGTTTTCGCTCTTACTGAAGGATCTGGCCGTCTATTCTCGCGGCAGCGTTCCGCTCAGCCACAGTCCCTGCGCCGCCGGTGCCGCGCCGCCGCCACGTGTCATCGTCTGCGGCGTACGCATCACACGGAAAGCCACAGCGTCGCCCGGCTTCAACGTCGACTGAATCTTCTTCAGTTCATCGACATTGGTCACCGGAATGCGGTTGATCGACACGATCACGTCGCGCTCTTGCATGCCAATCTCTTCGGCAAAGCTATTGGGCACAACCCGCGTCACTTGCACGCCTGTCTTGTCCGCTGCCGACGACGGGAGGTTCGTGATCATGATCCCGAACTGCGCGCTCTGTTGCGACTTCTGCACGGCTTCCTCAGGCTTGCGCCCCATGCCAACAATCGGGTTGTCCGCATAGAGTTGCGCACGATCTTCAATCGCCACGTCAAACTTCATCTTCTTACCCTGGCGATCAATTTCGAGCGCGGCCTTGGAACCAACGGGCAGCTCGCTGACCTTAGAGATCAGATCGTCGCCAGACTTCACCGGCGTCCCGTTCACGCTTGTAATGATGTCTTCAGCTTTCAGCCCGGCGCGGGCCGACGGGCCCTCGGGGACAACCACCGTCACCGGCACGCCGCCGTCCAGCTTAAACGCCTTCATCAGCGTCGGGTCAACGGTGCGATCGAATTGTACGCCGATGCTGCCGCGCGTCACGCGACCGCTGCTGATGATCTGGTTGTAAACCTTGACCGCCATATTGATCGGCAGCGCAAAGCCAATTCCCTCGTAGCCGCCCGTGCGTGTGGCGATCATTGTGTTGATACCGATCACCTCGCCCAAGCTGTTCAGCAACGGGCCGCCGCTGTTGCCAGGGTTGATCGCGGCGTCGGTCTGGATGAAACGCTGAAACGCTTGCGCGCCGGCGAAGTCGCGGCCCTTGGCACTCACGATGCCGGCCGTAACCGTCGCATCCAGACCAAACGGCGAACCGATTGCAATCGCCCAGTCGCCCACCTGCACCGCCTCGCTGTTGCCCACCTTCAGCGGCGTCAGCGCATTGCCAGCGGTGATCTTGATCACGGCCAGGTCGGTCTCTTTGTCGAAACCCACGACCTTGGCCTTGTAGTCGTTCGTGTCGCCGTGCAGTTTGACGGTGATCTTATCGGCCCCGTCCACAACGTGGAAATTAGTGATGATGTAGCCGTTTTTGTCTACGATGAAGCCGCTGCCGGTGCCCATTCGCTTCGGCGCGGGACCCATCTGCATGCCGCCCTGTCCCTGCGGACCGTTGCGGAAGAATCGACGAAACAGATCAGCCGACGGATCTTCCTCATCGCCGCCTTCATCCTGCTGCGGACGCGCGCCGCGGCGTTGTGAGGTGGCGGCGGGCTGCTTGCCCTCGTCGACAGTGTTGATGTGGACAACTGAATTCTCCGCCCGCTTGGCCAGCTTGGCGAAATCGTTTTGCATTTGCACCGGGCTGGGAATCACGAGCGGCGTCGCGTCCGGCGCCACCTGCTCCCGCCCCGCCTTTACGCCCGTGGTCAGCAATGTGCCGATAAGAATCCCTACGGACAAAGTGACCAGCAGCATACTGAATCCCAGGAATCGCTGTTCCCGCATTCTGCTGAAGATGTTCATTTCTATTTTCCTATCCTTCTAAAGAAGACTTCTAATAACTACTATGCTAACTCCGCCCTTGAGGTTTCAATTCCGCAAGAACGATTGCGCTTAAAACAAGACCCGCGCCAGCCCAACCGCTGGGACTGAGGCGTTCGCCCAACCAAAGGTAACTGGCCAACCCCGCAAAAACAGGCTCCGAGGCAAACACCAACGCCGCCCGTGAGGCCGTCGTGTGCCGCTGCCCCCAGCTTTGCAGCAAAAAGGCCAGCACCGTCGCGCCGCCGATCGTAATCGCAAAAGCCCAAAACAGTTGCGGCGTCCAGGATACAAATTCCGGCCCCGCCACGCCCAAGACAGCGCCCCCGCCAGCGATCGCGGCCGTCGTTACGATCTGCAACCAGGCCAGCCAGGCCGTACCCGAAGGCCCGGCAAAATGCGCCACCATCACCACTTGGAACGAGAACACAACCGCGCACCCGATCGTCAGAAGGTCGCCCCGGTTGATCGCAAAACTGGCTGGATCGAAACTCATCAACGCAATTCCAACGGTGGCGACCGCAACCGCAATCCGCTCGCGCCACCCCGTTCTATCCCCATAGACGAACGCCGAAACAAAAGGTACCAACGGGATGTAGAGCGAAGTTAAAAATCCGCTGTTGGCGGCCGAGGTGTACTTCAGGCCAACCGTTTGCAGGATCATTCCCAGGCCAAGCAGGCATCCCGTTGCAAGTCCGCCCAGCACCAGACGGCGCCCGGGACGGGGCGCAAAAAGCAACAGCGGCAGCATCAAAAGCGCCGCCGCGCCAAAGCGGATCGCGAGATAGAGCACAGGGCTGATGTCGCGCAACGCGTCTTTGACGACGACGAAAGTGCTGCCCCACACGATCGCGGCGGCCACCAGCGCAAATTCGGCTTTGGTTCGCTGACTCACGCCGCCCGCAGCAACCGGCTCAACGCCAGATAGATCCGGCGCAACCCCAATTCGCGCCCCTCGGGGTGGTACCACTCGCCGTCGGTGTGCGCACCGCCGCCGGACCCGCCCGCGCCAATCGAGACCGCCTCCAGCCCCATCGACAGCGGGATGTTCGCGTCAGTCGAAGCGCAATCCAGCCGCGAGGCAATCCCTAGATAAACGTCCACCGCGCGCATCGCCTGAAACAGCAGCGAGGTCTCGGCAAGCCGCCCGCCCGGTCGCGAGCCAATCTCGCGGATCTTGGCCGTCATCCGCGCCACGCCCCTGAGCGTCGACACGCGTTCATTCTCGGCAACCAGGGCGCGCTCGACGCAATCGGTCAACAGTTCGGCCAGTTCATCCAGCACTTCGCTGCTCTCACTGCGCAGGTCCAGTTTGGCCCGCGCCCCGGCTGGGATCGAATTGATACTCGTACCGCCGTCAATCAAGCTGAAGTTGGCCGTGCTGCGGCCATAGCGCGTGTGCAAAAAACCAGCCCTGCGCGCATGACAGTCAAGAAAATCGGCAATGGTCTTGGCCATCGCGTGCACGGCGTTGGGGTTGGCCGAATCGCTCCAACTATGCCCGCCAGGGCCGCCGAATACAATCTCAAATCGCCGGCTGCCCAGGGCCTGCGTAGTGAGATGTTCAACTCCCGGTCCATCGAGTACAAGAAAAGCCTGGATGCGCTCGGCCAAGCTGCTCTGGCGGCACAGATAGCGCATGCCGCTAAGATTCCCCTCACCCTCCTCGCCCACATTGGCTACCAACATCAGGCCCGCCGCGTTCTTCCCGGTGCCATGCAAAGCGTATTGCCGGGCGACGGCCAGCAGTCCCGCCAAACCCGCGCCATTATCTGCAACGCCCGGCCCGTGGAAGCGCCCGTCGGGACCAAGCCGAATCTCGTTGCCCGCTCGCGGCGCCAGCACCGTGTCCAGATGGGCGGTGACGGCCACCCAAGGCCCGCGTGTTTCCTCAGGCCGGGTGGCGATCACGTTGCCGGCCTTGTCCAGCCGCGCCTCATAGCCTAGCGCTTCCAATTGCGCGACGATCCACAGCGCGCGCTTCTCTTCAAAAAAAGTAGGGGCCGCCACTCGGCACAGCTCCAGATGCTTCTCGTTGGTCCAGGCGCGATCCCGGCCAAACTGCCGCAGTGCGTCGGCAATGGCGCTCTCCTGGGCAAGATCCTTCAATCCGTTACGCGCTCGAAACATCGTGGGGTCATTTTCCATGATCCCACGCCGCCTATCGATAGACCGTGGTGTCGGGATGATATGAGTGCCAGTCGAACCAGTAGTCCTTCACCACCGGCACCGGCGTCAGGCACTGGCCAATTCGCGGCCCGGCGATCGCACAGCCTCTGAAGTTCCACTCGCTGCCGCTCTCGGCGTCCATCATCGACGCGCCGTCGCGCCGGTAGAAATCCCCAGAAGCCGTAAATCCCCGAACCGACTTCCCGTCCGGCCCCAGCAAGACCAGCAACGGTTTGCCGCCAAGCTGGCCCTGCACCAACTTTTCGCCCTCGATCTTCACCATCGCAAAAGCTCGGCTGGCCGCTCCGATCTGAACGCCAACGATCAATTCGCGCGGCGCGATGCCGGTCCTGGACGTATCGACAACCGTGCGCGTCTTCGCCATCGCCTTGTCCCAATCTTTCTTCGCGTAGTCGCCCTTAAACTCGGCAACCGGCAGCAGCACCGTCCCGCCGGGACTCTCCTGCCGCCAAATTCCAAAGCTGATCTCATCCCACGGAATGAAGGCGAGTCGCTTCCCCTTCAGCGGCCCCGCTATGGCAACACCGCTGATCTGTTGCCAATACGAGCCCGTCTCCTCATCGCGCATCAGAAAATTCTGGTTGTTGATCCCCGCCAGCCGGAAGGTCAACACCTTGCCATCCACCTCGCGCCCCCACACCAGACCGGTGTGACAGAGCGTTCAATACGTGGCCGCTATGGGCACCCCACCCACCACGTCGTTGACGATGTGGTGATAGGAAATGCTCCTAACGGGGTAGGCCCTTGCCGTATCTCCAACATGAATGGCCAGCACCTTCTCTGCGTTCCGCAGTTTCGTCGCCTGCGCTGTTTCGAAGGCGGGACTATTGACCGGATGGAACATCTGTTCGTATACATTCACCCTGGAGAGAGCCGCGCTGCCCAGGACGACTGTAGTGGCCGCTACCGCAAGGCCCCTCGCCAGGCGGGTTTCCCGTCTCCAAACGGATAGCAACGAGAAGATCGCCAGCAGTGCCGCTGCCGCTTCGGCAATTCCCCGGTACTGCAGCACGAACAATGCTAACCGCAGTTCGCTCGTGCCCTGATGGCG
>JANXUM010000579.1 GCA_025356215.1 Bryobacter sp.
CCACGTAATGTTGACAATTCGCGCGGAAACGCTCGGCCTCTTCCTCAGTGACGGCGCGCACGATTTTTGCGGGCACACCCATCGCCATCATTCCGTCCGGGATCTCTTTGCCTTCGGGCACCAAAGAGCCAGCCGCCACGATTGCGCCCTTGCCGATGCGCGCGCCGTTCAACACGATCGCCCCAATGCCGATGAGCGCGTCGTCCGCAACCGTGCAGCCATGCAGGCAAACCTGATGACCGACTGTCACCCGGTCTCCAACGACCAGCGGGAACGGCCCGTCCACGTGCAGGACGCTATTGTCCTGTATGTTCGATTCTTCGCCAATTTGAATGCGATTCACATCGCCCCGGATCGTAACCAGCGGCCACACGCTAGAGCGTTCGCCGATCGTGACGTCTCCGATCACTTGTGCGCTGGGGTCTACGAAACAGGACGAGGCGATCTTCGGCACGACGCCGCGATAAGCCCGTATCATGGTGTAATGCTCCACTTTAGCATGCGACATCTCGCATTCTGCCTCGCGATGGCGGCTCCGTTGGCCGCTCAAAAGAAGATGCTCGACGCAGAAGCGCTGTGGAAGCTCAACCGCATCGGAGAGCCCTCCCTGTCGCCCGACGGTAAGAACATCGCCTTCACCGTCCGCAAGTACGACGTTGAGAAGAACAACTCGACGCGCCAGATCTACACCGTGCCACTCGATGGCGGAACGCCCCGCCAGATCACCACTGACGGCACGCTCAATGAGCGGCCCAAGTGGACGCCCGATTCCAAGCGCATCGCCTGGATCTCCAACCGTGGCGGCAGTGCCCAGGTGTGGACGATGAACCCCGATGGCACCGGGGCCAAGCAAATCACGACGATCTCCACTGAAGCCGGCGGCCTGTTGGTCAGCCCCGACGGCAAGAACATCGTCTTCCAATCGAACGTCTATCCAGACTGCGCCGACGATGCCTGCAACAAAAATCGGATGGCCGCCGACGAGGCGTCCAAGGTAAAGGCCCGCGTCTACACCGGCCTGCTCTACCGCCACTGGACTGAGTACCAGGGCAAACGCCGCAACCACCTCTTTACCGTCGCCATTGGCGGTGGCGTGGCCAAAGACCTCACGCCCGGTCCACACGATGTGCCTCCCTTTTCCCTCGGCGGCCCCGATGACTACGCGATCTCGCCGGACGGCGTTGAACTCTGCTTTGTCATGAACGGCGAAGAGAACCAGGCCTTCTCCACCAATAGCGAACTCTACGCCGTGCCGATCGCGGGCGGCGAAGCGAAGAAGATCACCGTCAACCCGGCAGCCGACGCGAGCCCGCTCTATTCGCCTGACGGAAAGTACCTCGCTTACCGCGCGCAGTCCCGGCCAGGGGCCGAAAGCGACCGCTGGCGGCTGGTTGTTATGGACCGGGGCACCGGCATCGCCAACATCCTCACCGAGGGTCTGGACCGCCCCGTGCAATCGATCACCTGGGCCGGTGACTCCAAGCGTCTCTTCTACACGATCGAAGACCGCGGTCGCGTGACGCTGCAATTGACGCCCGTCTCCGGCGCGGGCTCGCAGACCGTCGTCTCCGGTGCCTCGCACATTGACGATGTTCAGTTCACTCCCGATGGCAAGACGATGATTTACACCGAGCACTCGGCGGCCAAGCCCATCGAGATCTTTAAGGCCGCTGCACGCTCAACCCCGGTTCCGATGACGCGCCTCAACGATGCGGTACTGGCCGACTACGTGACGCCCGTGCCCGAGGAGTTTACAGTCGACGGAGCCGACAAGGCCAAGGTGCACAGCCTGATGTTGAAGCCCGCCGACTTCAACCCGAAGAAGAAGTACCCGGTGCTGTTCTTGATTCATGGAGGACCTGAAGGAGCCTGGGGCCAGAGCTGGACCTACCGCTGGAATCCTCAGGTCTTCGCCAACGCCGGCTTCGTCGTAGTCATGCCCAACCCGCGCGGCTCAACTGGGTTTGGGCAAAAGTTCACCGATGAGATCGCCGACGATTGGGGCGGCAAAGTGTATGACGACATCATGGCCGTGGTGGACAAGATCGAGAGCGAGCCATGGGCCGACAAGGAGCGTTTTGCCGCCGCCGGCGGCAGCTATGGCGGCTATATGATCAATTGGCTGCTGGGCCACACCACGCGTTTCAAGGCCTTTGTCAGCCACGCCGGCGTCTTTGACCTGCGCTCGATGGCGGGCGAAACCGAGGAGCTTTGGTTTGTGAATTGGGAGTTCAAGGGCATGCCGTGGGACAACCCCGACACTTACGCCAAGTGGAGCCCCAGTTACTTTGTGCGCGACTTTAAGACGCCCACGCTGGTGATCCACGGCGAGCTTGACTACCGCGTGCCGGTAGGCCAAGGCATGCAACTATTCACCGCCCTGCAATCGCAGAAGGTGCCCTCGAAGATGGTCTTGTTTCCGGACGAGGGCCACTGGATTCTGAAGCCCCAGAATAGCTTGCTCTGGTACAAAAGCTTCCTCGACTGGGTGACTGAGTTTACGCCTGCGAAGCCTTAACCGGCTTCCACGCCTTCTCGGCCGCGCTGGCCAGAACGGCATCCGTCACATAGTCCGTTTGGAGAGCGTCGCGGAAGCTGGGGCCGGGCACATTGCCCACCTCCAGGCCCATGATGAAGTCCGCCGCCTGATGGACGAAGCTGTGTTCGTAGCCGATCTGCAGTCCCGGCACCCACCAGCTCTTCATGTACGGTTGGTCGCCGTCGCTGATGTGTAGGCTGCGCCAGCCACGCAATTTGCCCTCGTCGCCATGGTCGTAATACTGCAAGCGATGAAGGTCGTGCAGATCCCAAGCCAGCGACGCCTTCTCCCCATTCATCTCAAAGGTGTTCTGCGCCTTGTGGCCGCGAGCGTAACGGGTGGCCTCAAAAGTGGCCAGGGAGCCGTTGGCAAAGCGTGCCAGGAACAAACTGGCGTCGTCAATTCCCACGGGCTCGATCTTGCCGGTAAGCGAGTGCATGCGTTCTTTGACGAAGGTCTCCGTCATCGCCGACACCTCTACGATCGGGCCGTTTAACCACATCGCTGTATCGATGCAGTGGGCCAACAAGTCACCGGTGACGCCGCTGCCCGCCACGTTGACGTCCAGGCGCCAAAGCGCTGCCCCGCCCTGCGGCAGGTCGGCATTGATCGTCCAATCCTGAAGAAACTTGGCGCGGTAGTGGAAGATGCGGCCCAGGCGGCCCTCATCGACCAGTTGCTTGGCCATCGACACGGCGGGCACGCGCCGGTAGTTGTACCAAACCATGTTGGCCACGCCGGCCTTCTCGACAGCGGCCACCATCGCTTCGCTCTCGGTGGAGTTGCGCCCCAAGGGCTTCTCGCAAAGGATCATTTTTCCTGCCGCAGCCGCGGCCAGCGCGATCTCTTTATGTGTATCGTTGGGGCTGGCGATATCGATCACGTCGATGTCGGGGCGCTCGATCAACTTGCGCCAGTCGGTCTCGATCGACTCGTATCCCCAGGTGTCGGCGAAGCTCTGCGCCTTGTCTTCGTTACGGGCGCAGACGGCCTTCAGAACCACTTCACTATCGAGCGGGAAGAAGTTCCCGACTTTGCGAAACGCGTTCGAGTGAGCGCGGCCCATGAAGCCGTAGCCGACCATGCCAATGTTCAGTTTCTTCTTAGCCATTGTTGTCTACTCCGTCCAGCCGTGCGCGTCGCGCACCGAAATCATGGTGGCGAGGATGCTATCCCAGGTGTCGCGCTTCATCAGGGTCTCGTTGCTGAACATGCACCCATCCCAGCAGATGTGCTTCACCGCCTTGGTCAGGTTGCCGTGGTTGTCGCGCAGCCAATAGCCGGCGTCGTGCGCCACGTTGAGCTTGCCGTTCAAGTCCTTGGGCAGGCAGTGCCGCCCGGTCTTGTCGTGAGAGCCGGTGCCCTTAACCGTGCCGTCGTTCTGGGCGACATGGAAGTCGATGGTCCAGGGCCGAAGGGCGTCGGTCATCTTGACCAATGCCTCCTCAAAGACCGCGCGATCCTTCCAGTCGAAGCCTTCCGGTAGCAGCCGGTGCTCCGGCGCGTTGTAGCCCATCGTGTAAAGCAGCGTGTGTGCCATGTCGGCCTGAAAGCCGACGGTGGCCGGCTCGCCGGTCAAGTTGAGCAGCTCAACCATGTTCTGCCAACTGTGCATTCCGCCCCAACAGATTTCGCCTTCTGCGGCCAAGCGCTCGCCGAAGTCGCGGGCGATGGCGGCGGCATCTTTAAAGGTGTTCGCGATCTTCTTCTGATTGGTCTCAGGCTCTTTGGCCCAATCTTGCGGTGAGCAGGCGGAGTCGATACGGACGACTCCGTAGGGCCGGATGCCAATCTTTCGCAGCCGAGCGGCGATGCGGCAAGCCTTGCGGACGCTGTCGAGAAAGCCAGCCCGCTCCTCTTCGCTGCCCATGGCCGAACCGCCGCCGGTGGGAGGCCAGACAGGCGCGACTACACTTCCGACGACAAAGTCCTTGGCGGCCACCTTGTCGGCCAGCGCTTGGATCGTGTCGTCGTCGGCATCGATGCTGACGTGAGGGTCGAACAGGAACAGGTCGACGCCGTCAAAGCGGACACCGTTCACTTCGGCCTTGGCAGAGAGATCGAGCATCGTGTCCAGATCGATCGGCGGCTCGGAATCGGGCCCCTTGCCCACGAGGCCGGGCCACATGGCGTTGTGCAGTTTTGGGAAGGCATTCGGCATAGCCAATTCAGCATATCAACGAGAGGCTAGGGCGAACTACAATAGGACGTTGCGCTACACCATCCTGCTGTTTGCTTCGGTTTGCTTTGCTCAGGTGCCGCTGACCTTGGAGCAGGTGCTCGACGAGGCCCAAAAGAACAACCTCCATTTACTGGCTGAACGTTACAACATTCCGATCGCTGAGGCGAAGGTGATGCAGGCTCGCCTGCGGCCCAATCCGTCACTCCTGTTGAGCGCAAATTACCTCGACGTCTTCAATCAGCACTTTAGCCCGGACACCAATAACGGCGGGCCAACGGAGTACATCGGCGGCATTGCCTACCCGTTCGAGTTCAAGAGCAAGCGTCAAGGGCGCATCGACGTCGCTCAAGGCAACAAGGCGATCGCCGAAGCGGCTTTCCTGTCGAGCGTCCGCAATCTGAGAATCAATGTCCAAGGCGCTTATGTTGACCTGCTGTTGGCCAAGCTGGGCTATGCGCTGTCGCGCGAGAGCCAAAAGGCCTTTGACGGCATAGTAGCCGTCAACAAGAGTCGCTTTGAGGCCGGCGATCTGGCCAAGGTCGAGTACGTCCGTAGCGAGGTGGCAGCGTTGCAGTTCGCCAACCAAGTGCGGCAGGCGGAATCCCGTCAGCGGCAAGCCAGGATCCGCCTGCAATCGCTGATGGGGCGGGAGCGCTTCGATGTCGCCTTCGATGTCGAAGGCGAGTTTTCCACCCGAGGCATCGCCGAGACGCAGGATACGATCCTCGAGGCGGCACTGAGAGACCGGCCCGAGGTGGATCTGAAACGGCGAGACCTGATCCGGTCAGGCGCGGACATGCGCTATCAGTTAGCCCTGCGCAAACCGGACATTACGGTGACCACGCAGTACAACCGCCAAGGTGCGTATGCCTACGCCAACTCGGCGGGCGTTACGGTGACCGCTCCGCTGCCGATCTTCAACAAGAACCAGGGCGAGATCGAGCGATCCAAGCGCGACTACGATCAAACGGCGGCTGAACTGCGAGAGATCCAAGGAGAGGTGCGCGCCGAGGTGCAGAGCGCCTGGGAGCAGTATCAGACCTCGCGCGCGCTGCTGGACCAGATCGAGACCGAGATGCTGGACAGGGCAACGCGAGTTCGCGAGACAATCAACTTTTCATACCGGAGGGGCGAGGCCAGCTTTGTCGAGTTG
>JANXUM010000583.1 GCA_025356215.1 Bryobacter sp.
CGCGGCCGCAACGCAACCGGGCAGGTCGGGTACGTGGCCGCTATAACCATTTGTGGTCTGTTCAATGTAAACCTTGTATCTGCTCATTTCAAGCCCGCCTGTTTAGGTATTGAGTTTTCAGTTCTTGGATCGATCTCGACCGATGGAAGCCCAGCTATACTCGCCGTGCCCGGCTTCGACGGATGATGATACTGCCGGTGGCTCCCGCCCGCGCTCAGCGGCCTCGATTCAACTCTGCCGCCTCTTTGCCGGATCGAATGCAGTCGGGGATGCCGATGCCGCGATATCCGTTTCCGGCAAGCTCCAGCCCCGGATATGCTCTTCTTCGGCCATCGATTTCATCGAGCAACTTCGCGTGGCCGACGTTGTACTGAGCCATCGATCGCGGCCATCGTGACACATGAAAGGCCACCGGCTTCGCTTTCAAGCCAAGCAACCGATCGAGGTCCCGAAGCACGGCCCGCTCGAGTTCGGCTTCGCTAAGCGAAAGCATTCCTTCGCCCCCAGCCCCGCCAAGAAAGCACCGCAGCAATAGTTTGTCTTCCGGCACGCGATCGTTGAATTTTTGATCGATAAAGGTACACGCGAGTAAATGCTCGCGTTCCGGCTTGGGCACCAAGAAGCCAAAGGCCTTGAAGCGCGTCGGCACGTCCTCACGATCGTAAATCACACCGATCGTCATCGAGCTTGAGTAGTCGATGCGCCCCAAGGCCGCCGCCAGTTGCGGGTCGAGCGATGTAACTAACGAAGACGCGGCCCAAGCCGGCGCGGCCACGATCACATTACGACTGTGCAGCGTCTCATTCTCCAGGCGCACGGCGTAACCATCGGCGTCGCGAGTCAGTGCAATCGCCTGCTCGCGGATCACCCGGCAATGCGGCGCACTCGCTTTCTCCAACGCCTCTACCAGTGAACCCAAGCCGCGCTTCAAGGTGCGGAAAAGCGTGCCGCCCTCGCGCTTGGGCACAGCCGCCATCCCGGCCAGCGTTCCCTTGGTCAGGCTGCCGAACTTCGCCTCCATCTCAACAAAGCGAGGCAGGACGCTTTGCACGGATAGCTTGTAAGGGTCCCCACCGTAAACACCCGACAGCAGCGGCTCGGCCAGATAAGTGACCGCCTCGGCACCATAGTGATCTTCGATGAATTCGCCCACGGATCGGTCAGGCTGCCCAGGCTTAGGCCCGCGAAGCAGCTCCATCCCCATCCGAAACTTCGTGCCCCAAGATAGAAGCGAACTCCTCACGGTGGGGACAATGCGCGTCGGCACCATCATCATCAGGCCGTCGGGCAGCGGCACCATCCGTCCGTCCCGCCAAATCCACGTCGCCCGTTGATGATCGTTCGATCCGATGACCTCATCGGCAAGCCCAAGGTCCCGAATCAGCTCCATAGCCTCTGGCTTGGCGGATAGAAAACTGTCAGGCCCAGCCTCAAGCACGCAGCTCGAAACGGTATTGGTCTGGATCACCCCGCCCAAGCGGGAGCACGGATCGATTAGGATCGACGGCTCTCCCCGCTTGCCGAGATAATGGGCCGCCGCGAGGCCAGAGATGCCCCCGCCAATAATCAGCGTCGGTTGTGGACTAGGGCCGGAACTCACGGACCATTTGCACCACTGCTTTGACGTTCTCCACCGGGGTCTCCGGCAGAATTCCATGGCCGAGGTTGAAGATATGGCCAGGCCGCGTACCCGTTCGCTTCAAGATCTCGTGCACTTTGGCTTTCAATTCCGGCAGAGGCGCAAACAGCGCCGTCGGATCGAGATTCCCTTGCACAGCCGAGCGATACGAAATGTCCATCCAGGCTTGGTCGATATTCATCCGCCAATCGACGCCCATTACATCCCCACCTGCGGCGTGAAGCTCGCGGAAGAATCCGGCACAACCAGTGCCGAAGTGGATTACGGGTACATTGGAGGTGCGGATGCGCTCAATCAACGCGCGCGAGTAAGGTTGCACATAGCGCACATAGTCGTCCGCAGCCAGCGCTCCAACCCAACTATCGAAAACCTGAATGCAGCGCGCGCCGCTGGATACTTGCATGAGCGCAAAGGTCCCGAGCACATCGACGATCTTCCCCATCAAACGGCGCCATAGCGTCTCGTCGTGGTACATCATCTTCTTGGTCTTCAAGAAGGTCTTCGACGGTCCGCCTTCGATCATGTAACTGGCCAGCGTGAACGGCGCGCCGACAAAGCCGATCACCGGCACGCGACCGGCGAGCGTCCGCGTGACAAGCTGAATCGTCTCGCCCACATAGCCCAGGTCATCGGTATTCGAAGTGGATAAAGCGTCGACATCGGTCGAGGTCAGCACTGGGTTATCGATGTGCGGACCTTCGCCGGCGAGGAATTTCAACTTCAAACCCATGGGTTCGACCGGAAGCAGCAGGTCAGCGAATACGATCGCCGCATCGACGTCCAGCACCTCGATCGGCTGGAGCGTTACAGCTGCAGCCAGATCGGGACGCTTGCAGATCTCAAGGATTCCATTTTTCGCGCGAATGTCGCGGTACTGCTTCATGTAGCGGCCAGCCTGGCGCATGAACCAGACAGGGCGTACATCGGTATTGCGGCGCCGGCAGGCGTCGAGAAAGCGGGAGTTCATTGGAGCCAATCGCATGTCGTTTCCCATTTCTGATCCCGAGATCCCTCGGGGCAGTGGAGAACACGCATTCCTTTCGGTTTGTGGCTGGCCGCCCTGTCGCGGCCAAGTATATACATAGGTTTTGCCCAGGCCTCGGTGTCGATCGCCTTGGGGCTGATGAGTGAAACTGACAGGGTTCCCTGCGCGGGATATCCGGTGCGCGGATCCATTATGTGGCTGTAGATGTTGCCGCCAGCCATGAAATACTTCTCTGAGCTTCCAGAAGTCGCCATTCCCTCGTCCTTAAGCAGGATCGACGCGACAACACGATCTCTGTGGCCGGGGTGAACGATCGTTACCTTCCATCCGGGCTCGCCAGGCGGCGTGCCCATCCCGAAGAGGCTGGATCCCGCAGCCGATACAAAAGCGCTGGATATTCCGCCATCGCGAAGGATCGCAACCATCCGATCGACGGCGTAGCCTTTGCCAATACCGCCCGGGTCAAGTTCCGTATGCGGGTTGGCAAAGCGGACTGTCTTTGCGACCGGGTCGAGGATGATGTTTTGGTAGCCTACGGATGACATGGCGGTTCGAATCTCGGACCGGTGCGGAAAGCGTCCAGACCCCTTAAAGAAGCCCCAACGCCGCATCAACGGACCGACGGTTATGTCGAAAGTCCCCTCGCTCTGACGGCTGTATTCAAGACACGTTTCGAGCAACTGGTACAGCTCTTCAGAAATCTGGACCGCACCTTGGCCCGCTTCCCGGTTCACTTTAGACCACTCGCTGGTCGGCTTGTAGTTGGACAGCAGGGAATCGAGTCGTCGCGCTTCTTCCAAAGCTTCTGTCACAGCCGCCTCAAGCTGAGTGCGATTCTTGCCATAAGCGGTAACCGAAAACACGCCGCCCATGCAATCGACACTGGCCTCATACCGGAGTACATCGTGGCCCCCAGTCTGGCTCCAACCCAAGACAACTAGAACTAAAAGTAGCACAGCAACTACGATTTGCGGGTGCTTTCGCCGTTTGTTCGTGCTAATTCCCACAGCCACTGCTAGATTAGTCCTTCGGTCTGCCCCGCTGGATGCGTTTTAGGATATTCGCGACTCGCCCCCGAGGCCCCAGATTCATTGCCAGGTTAAAGTAGATCTCCGGCGTGTAGAACAGATCGATGCGGTGAGCGAGTTCTTTGCGCAGAAAGCTTTTTGTCGTTTTAAGGACCTCGAGAACACTCTCAGCCTCCGCCCCCTGCACCGGAACGTGAACGCTGACGGCTACCTTGCGCATGTCGGGCGCCACCTGCACGTCAGTCACCTCAACTCCCGCCAAGCGGGGGTCTTCGAGCTCGTTTGAGATGATTTCGATGATCTCGGTGCGAATCGCATCCGAGACCCGTTCCAGACGACGGCCTTCCACGCCTTCATTATCCCGCCTGGCGGGCGAAATGGATAGTGTTTTCGGATCGCCTAGAAGCTTTGGGTCTTGCTGACCTGCATCTCAAGCGGAATGTCGGTGTAGTTAGGGACGTCGGCCAGTACCTGTTCGCCCACGGTCGCCATACCCGCCTGGAAGTTTTCAAGCGTGTCGAAATACAAACGGGCAATGACCAGATAGTTCGGAGGAATCGCCGGGGAGAAGCCGGATAGACCCTGGTCCACGTCCAGCCGTTGCAAACCGAAAGGCCTCAGCTTGTCCACCACCATCGGACAATGCTTCTGCAGATAGTAGCTTAGGTCGAAGCGGCTTTCGCCCGCCGCCGGATAGAACACGGATACACAGATCATCGTTGTGTTAGCTTATTGCTTTATGGCACGTAGCGTCAACAAAGTAATACTGATCGGGAACCTCGGCCGGGACGCCGAAACGAAATTTACTCCCCAGGGCATCGCGGTCAGCCGCTTTTCGATTGCGACTACCCGCCGCATCAAGGATTCGGCGACCGGCGATTGGAAAGACGAAACCGACTGGAACAACGTCGTGCTCTGGCGCAACGAGAACCTCGCCCAATACCTGACCAAGGGCAAGCAGGTTTACATTGAAGGTCGTCTGCAAACGCGCAGCTACGAAGACAAAGACGGCGTCAAGAAGTACTCCACCGAAGTAATCGCCGAAGAAGTCATGTTGCTCGGCGGGCGTGGCGAAGGTGGCGAGGGCGGCGGTGGCGGCGCCATGCAAAGCGCCCCGCGCAGCGCCGCTCAACGGCCCGCCCCGCAAGGCGCAAGTGCCGGTGGCGGCGGCGGGAAATTCGACGACTTCGACCCCGGCATCAGCGACGACGACGTTCCGTTCTAACTGGACCTTCTAGCTTGCGGACGGCTCAAGTGATAGCCTGAGCCTTATGACTCCTCAAGAGGTCCTGGACTTCGCCAAGTCGCACGAAGTCCAACAGGTCGATATCCGCTTCGCCGACATCCCCGGTCTATCCCACCACATCACCTATCCGATTTCCGAAATCACCCTCGACAGTTTCGAGTCCGGTTTCGGCATCGATGGATCCTCCATCCGCGGTTGGGCGGCGATCAACGAGAGCGACATGCTCCTTGTGCCAGACCCATCCACGGCTTTCATCGATCCCTTCACTCAAGTGGAAACGATGGTCATGAACGGCACGGTCATCGACCCGATCACCCGCCAGCACTACGAACGCGACCCTCGCTGGATCGCGATCAAGGCGGAGAATTATCTGAAGACGACCGGTCTCGCCGATACTGTCTTCGTCGGTGCCGAGGCGGAGTTCTTCATCTTCGATAACGTCAGCTTCGATCAGGACATGCACTCGGCGCACTATCGCATCGATAGCGAAGAAGGCCGCTGGAATTCAGGCCGTCGCGAGAACAATCTGGGCTACCGGCCACGCGTCAAAGAAGGCTACTTTCCCGTGCCCCCTACTGACCACTATCACGACCTGCGCTCAGAGATGGTCGAGGTCATGCAGCAGTGCGGTCTTGAGATCGAATGCCATCACCACGAGGTGGCCACCGCCGGGCAATCGGAAATCGATCAACGTTACAACACGATGGTAAAAAGCGCCGACAACATGATGCTCTACAAGTACATCGTGCGCAACGTGGCGCAGCGTAATGGCAAGACGGTAACCTTTATGCCCAAGCCGCTGTTCGGCGACAACGGCAGCGGCATGCACGTCCACCAGAGTCTCTGGCGCGACGGCAAGCCGCTCTTTGCCGGAGAGCTTTATGCCGGCCTAAGCCAGATGGCCCTCTGGTACATCGGCGGCTTGCTCAAGCACGCCCGCGCGCTCAGCGCCATCATCGCCCCCACTACCAACAGCTATAAGCGGCTGGTGCCTGGCTATGAAGCGCCCGTCAATCTCGCCTACAGCCGCCGCAATCGCTCCGCCGCCGTGCGCATCCCGATGTACTCGGCCAACCCCAAAGCCAAGCGCGTTGAATTCCGTCCGCCCGATCCCAGTGCCAACCCCTATCTCGCCTTCTCCGCAATGTTGATGGCTGGCCTGGACGGCATCATCAATCGCATGGATCCGGGCGATTCCCTCGACAAAGATATTTACGATCTGTCGCCCGAAGAATTGAAGGCGGTGCCATCGATGCCCACCTCACTCGACGAAGCGCTCGATTGCCTCGAATCCGACTATGAGTTTTTACTCAAGGGCGACGTCTTCACGGCCGAGTTGATCGAGACCTATATTGCCTACAAACGCAAAAATGAGGCCGACGCCATCCGGCTGCGGCCCCATCCTTTCGAGTTCCACCTCTACTACGACATTTAGCGCTAGGGTTTCTAGCGCTTAGGTCCGAAGTAGGCGACCAATCCAATCAGCACGGTATTCTGCCCTTTGCTGGCGTTGACCGCGCTGCCGCGCTCAAATACCTTCTTGTCGCTCCAGTCGCGACGAAACTCGACGCGAGTCAGCAGGCCCTCAATCCACTTGTACTCTCCGGTGAACGTGACCTCGTTCAATTTCTGCGCAGTCCCAGTGATCAGGCCATCCTTGTCGTAGTAATACTCGCCGCGCGCGCTGAAAGAGACTGCTTTCGTCAACTGATACTTGGCGGCGGCACCCAAAGCGATCCAGTCGTTGGAGCCTTTTCCCGCCGCGAATTTTTCCGTTCCGTAGTCGAAGTTGAGATAGGTGCTTAGCTTGTCGTTTGGGTTGACCGTCAACACGGTGTCGTAGAAATTGCGAAAGCCTTTGTTCGTCTTGCTCTTCTCGGGGCCGACGTAGTAGGTATTCAACCACGAGACCTTGCCGACGGTGAGCGCCGTCGTGAAGCCAACCGTCTTGCCGGAGTTGTTGTCCTCGACGTTGTTCCAGCCATTCACCACTTGAAAGCCCGCCGTGAAGTACTTGTTGATCGGCATCGCGGTGCGCAGACCAAAGTGATAGTACGGGCCGTTGGCGTACATTAGCGCGCGAGAGTAATTCCAGTTCAGGTGGGTCTCGGTTGGTTCCGCGCCAGCGCTCGTGTAAAACTTGCCAAAGTCCATTTGAAATCCTTTGAGTTGTTTCGGTTTGAACGTCACATAGGCCTGGGGCACGTACTTCAGATTGTCGAAGCCGTTGGCCGTGTCTTGGAAGTTGAATAGATCCATTGCCCGGCCAAACCCGAAGTCGATTTTGAAGCCAACGGGGTCGGCGTCGTGTTCGAGCGTGAACTTCGCCATGTTGAGACTAAAACTGTTGGCGCGAACATCGAAGTTCCGATAAGCGTTTGTGCCCGATCCGGGATGATTCGCAGCGTAACTGTAGTAGCCATCGACCAGGCCACTGAATGTGATAGGTCCGACAGACCAAGTGGGAGGAGCAGCGGGGGTTGCCGCCGCCGGGGCTTGTGCCGCCGCAGGGGTTTGTGCCGTCGCCGGGTCTTGCGTCTGCGCCGCCGACATCGCGGCAAAGATTGTCAGGATCGAACAAAGACTACTTAGTCTTGAATAATGCATCTTGGCTCCTATTAGCTGTGCTTATGTCATACCGGGCCAAAACGCCACAGGCCGGATAGGATTCACCGAGTGTAGGGCGATAGGCCGACAAACGCCAATCAGATATTTCAATTCGTCGAATAAAAATAATCTGCTTCCCACAGTCGAAGTGGAGTAGCATCATAGGTCAATCCGCCATGTCAGCGCGAAAACTATCCCGCCCCTGTTGTTTGCGGGAATTCACAATGAACTGGACAGTCATGAAAAGAACCGCATTCGCAGTCCCACTGGCGCTCGGCAGTGCCGCCGCGCTGCTCGCGCAGACTCCGCCTCCGCCAGTTACGCTCGCCACGCTGGACGCAAGCGTCAAGGCAGCCCAATCCGCAGGCGACAACGCCTGGATGCTGACTAGTTGTGCGCTTGTGTTGATGATGACCGGTCCCGGTCTCGCGCTCTTCTACGGCGGTCTCGTGCGCAAGAAGAACGTGCTTGCCACAATGATGCAAAGTTTCACGCTAATGGCCTTATCGACCGTTCTGTGGGCGATCGTCGGCTATAGTTTGAGTTTTGGCGAGGGCAATCCGTTTATTGGCGACTTGCGCTATCTGATGCTGGCCGGCGTCGGTGCCGACCCGATGCCCGACTACGCGGCCACCATCCCGCATCAAACCTGGATGATGTTTCAGTTGATGTTCGCGATCATCACTCCGGCCCTGATCACCGGTGCGTTCGCCGAACGCATGAAGTTCAACGCAATGGTTCTGTTCATGACCCTTTGGTCGCTGCTCGTTTACTACCCGATGGCTCACATGGTCTGGGGCAAGGGCGGCTACCTGAACGCGTTCCTGGGCGGGACGATTCCCTGTTTCGACTTTGCGGGCGGCACTGTGGTGCACATAACGTCTGGCGTTTCGGCGCTCGTCTGCGCTTTGTACATGGGCAAGCGCATCGGCTACGGCTCAGAGCCGATGAAGCCGCACTCGCTGGTGCTTAGTTTTGTCGGTGCCTGCATGCTGTGGGTAGGCTGGTTCGGCTTCAATGCGGGCAGCGCCCTCAGCGCCGGTTCGCTTGCCAGCAGCGCTTTTGTTACGACCCACTTCGCGGCGGCCACGGCGGCCCTGGGGTGGACCTTGATGGAGTGGTTCCATTCTAAAGCCACCGTGCTTGGCGCCATATCGGGCGCTGTTGCAGGCCTGGTTGTCATCACCCCGGCCTCCGGCTTTGTAACGCCAAGCGCGGCTTTGGTCATGGGATTCGTTGGCGGTATCGTATGTTACTTCATGGTCGTCAAGGTAAAGGCCATGTTCGGCTATGACGATTCGCTCGACGCCTTTGGCGTGCACGGCGCCGGCGGAACGCTCGGCGCTCTTCTCACCGGCATCTTCGCCACCAAAGCCGTCAACAGCGCGATCGCCGATGGCAAGGGTGGAATGCTGACCGGCAACTCGGGTCAGATGTTGAATCAAGCAATCGGTGTGGCGATCGCCTGGGCAATCGCCATCGTCGGGACGCTGGTTATCCTGAAGATCTGCGATATCGTATGTGGCGGCGTCCGTGTCAGCCAACAGGACGAAATGCAAGGACTCGATTTGTCCCAGCACGGCGAAGAAGGCTACTCACTCGAAGGATGAGGATAGAGAGAACATCACCATGAAAAAACTCGAAGCAGTCATCCAACCGTTCAAGCTGGAAGAAGTGAAAGAAGCCCTCAAGGGCATTGGCGTCGACGGCATGACCGTCACCGAAGTCCGTGGCCACGGTCGGCAGAAGGGACACACCGAGGTCTATCGCGGCCAGGAATACAAAGTGGACCTGTTGGCCAAGATCAAGCTCGAACTCGTCATCCCGGCCGCGCGCCTCGATGAAGTGCTCGACACCCTCATGAAGGCGGCGCGCACGGGTAAGATCGGCGACGGGAAGATCTTTGTCTACGACGTGGCCGACGCCATCCGGATCCGAAACGGCGATCGGGGCGAAAGCGCGATCTAGCTAGCCATCAACCCAAACGTAAAAAGCCCCGGCCGTCAGGCCGGGGCTTTTTGTTGTTCCAGGCTGAGCTGCCTTTAGAACTGATTCCAGAGGTACTGGTTGTAAACCTCGTGGTGAAACTGCACTTCGGGGGACTTGACGACGGTGCCCAGCAGACGCGGGCAACGGTCTGCCGAGGCCTGCTTCAGATCGGCGTAGCGGCCCTTGACGTCCTCGCCCAGCAACTGCGTGGCCCAGTCGGCCCCACGGAAGTTCTCCAGCGCCGTGTAGACATTGTCGGGCAAATAGCGCTCCGCCTGACGCAGGTTCTTGATCTTGGCGATCTCACCGTCAAGTCCAGTCTTGAACACCGAGTACAGCACCATATAAGGGTTGGCGTCCGGACCGACCGAGCGGACCTCGACGCGCGAACTCTTCTCGTTGCCGATCGGGATACGCACCATCGAACCGCGATCCGTGGCCGAAGCCTTGATCTGATTGGGTGCCTCAAAGTGAGGATCCAGCCGGCGATAAGCGTTGGCGCTGGCATTCAAAAGCAGGCAGATGTCGTTGCCGTGGGTCAGAATGCGATCAATAAACTGCCAAGCCGTCTTGCTGATCTTCTCCTCGCCTTTGGGGTCCCAGAAGATGTTCTTGCCGCCCTTGGAAATGGACACGTTCGTGTGCATGCCGCTGCCGTTGACGCCAACCACCGGCTTGGGCAGGAAACTGGCGGTCAGGCCCATGCGCGTTGCCACCTGACGGCAGATGAGTTTATAGAGCTGAATCTGGTCGGCGGCTGCGACAACTTCGCCATAGCTATAGTTGATCTCGAACTGCGAGGGCGCCACTTCCGGATGGTCCTTCTCATTCTCAAAGCCCATCGAACGCTGCACTTCGGCGCACGTGTCGATGAAGGTCCGCAACAAGTCTCCCGGCAGCGAGTGATAGTAGCCGCCCGTGTTGACGTAGTCGAACTTGCCGGTCTCGTGATAGTGGCGCTCGGCGTCGACGCCCTGAAACAGAAAGCCTTCGATCTCATTGGCCGCGTTCAAGGTGTAGCCGTTCTTGGTGAACTGAGTATTCGAGTACTCCTTCAACACGGCGCGCAAGTCGGCGCGGTACGGTGAGCCGTCCTTGTCGATCACCTCGCCGAACACCAGCGCCTTGCCTGCGCCAAATATGTCCGCCGGGCCCCAATAGAAAGCGCTCCAGTCCATCGACAGGCGCAAGTCGCTCTCGCGTTGGGCGGTAAAGCCGCGAATGGACGAACCGTCAAAGGTGAGGTTGTCAAAGCTGTTGATCAGAAACTTTTTGTCATAATCGAGCATGTGCAGACGGCCTTCGAGGTCGCTGAACATCACGGTTACGGCCTTAATGCTTTTCTCGTCCGTCAAGTACTTTAGGCGATCTTCCTGGATCTTGTGGGCGGCAACGCGGTTTTTGCGCTGCTCCTTGGCTGCCAAGTTCAGATCTTCCAGCTCTCCATAGGAGAGCGACAAAAAACTACGTAAATCGTTAGACATTCATTCCCTCGTCTGAGTAGATGGGATGCTGGCTGTTGAGCGGCGCGAGAGGCGAAAGCGGAACCGGACCTGTCGGACGGAGACGAGGAACCCTGATTCAACTCAACAATAGACAAACCCCGGCACAAGGGCCGATGCTCGATTATAGACCTTGGCCCCGGTTGAATCCAACAGATTGGGGCCAATCACGCTTGATGGTTTATTTTTATCGAGGCTATCCAATCGCATAATGGAAGAGAAGATGAACGGCATCATTAGCCACCTCAATATCTCGCGCGGCGGCATCCCCAAGCGCGGCGTGCTCCAATCCGAACTGACACCGCTCGGACTGACAGGGGACGACTGGGCGAATCCGAAGTACCACGGGGGGCCAAAGCAGGCGCTCCTGCTGATTGGCCAGGAGGTGCTGGACGAGCTCAAGGCTCTCGGCTACGGCCTCTACCCCGGGGCGCTGGGCGAGAACCTGACGACGACAGGTCTCGACTACCGGAGCATGGCCGCCGGCCAGCGCTTCCGCATTGGCGCAAGCGGACTGATTGAACTCACCAAGCTTCGCGAACCCTGCCGTACGCTGGATGTCTACAACGCGGCTGGCCTGGGGAGAATTCAGCGGCTTCTCAAGTTGGAGGGCCGCGGCGGCTGGTACGCCCGAGTCGAGCGGGGCGGGCCGCTGTTTCCGGACGACGCGATCAGTATGGTAGACCAGCTTGCCTGAGGCGATTCTGAGCTCACTGGAGGCAGTTCTTAGGACTCACAGCCGCCTGCTGGCGGAAGAGGCGCGCCAGCATCCCGACTGGCTGGACGGCTTGCGGCTCGAACAGGACTTCTTCCGCGACGACTTCTCCGCCCTGCTCGAAGCCCTTCCTTTCCAGAACCTGGCGCTGGCCGCTTTCCGGCGGCGCTGCTTGACCCGAATTCTGCTGCGGGACGTCCTCGGGCAGGCGACCTTGGCTCAGACAACGGCCGAGATTTCAGCACTCGCCGACGCAATCCTCGATTGGAGCTATCGCAAGCTCCGCGCCGAAGCAGAGGCCGAATACGGCGTCCCTATTCTTGCGGACGGTTCCGTATGCGGTTGCGCCATCTTGGCGTTAGGCAAGTTGGGCGGCGGGGAGCTCAACTACAGCTCCGACATCGACCTGATGTACGTCTATGGCGGCGCTGGCGAGAGCAGCGGACAAAGTCAGCTTAGTAACAAGGAATTCTTTGAGAAGGTGGCTCAGCGCCAGACCCGATTTCTTGGTGCCTACACCGCCGAAGGCATCTGTTACCGCGTCGACTTACGCCTCCGTCCGGAAGGAAGCCTGGGTGAGATCGCGGTGTCGCTGGACGGAGCGCGGGAATACTATCGCGTACGGGCGCGTGATTGGGAATTGCAAATGATGATCAAGGCCCGGGTTGCGGCGGGCGATGCGGCGGTTGGCCTTTCGCTAATTGAATTTGTAGAGCCACTCACCTACCGCACGACGACCGACTTCTCAGCGATTGAGGCGGTAAGCGCGGGCCGGATCCGCTTGAATGAAAAGCTCTCGATGCGCAAGCTCAACGGGGACGCGCTCGACGTCAAGCTCACCGGCGGTGGGATCCGCGATATCGAGTTCCTGGTGCAGTGCCTGCAGCGTCTGCACGGCGGACGCGAGTTGTGGGTGCGGCACGGTGGCACGATGCTGGCCTTGGGGCGCTTGCACGACAAGGGCTTGCTCTCCACCGCCGAGTATCGCGAGCTCAATGAAGCCTACCAGTTGATGCGTCACCTTGAACATCGCTTGCAGGTGATGGAAGACCGGCAGACCCACAGCTTGCCCGAGAACCCCGAGGAAATCGATCAACTCGCGCGGCGCATGCCCCCGCTTGAAATCGGAGTCGAGAACACAGGCCCGAGACTGCTGGCGAAACTCAAGGGCCATCTGGCGGCCGTGGAATCGATCTACGCGAAATTCATCTACCGGCGCGGCGCGGCCGCCCCGCCGCCGCGAGACAAGCCGCCGGCCGGTGCGCAGGCGAAAATGGCACGGCTGCTTGAGAGCGCTCAGGCCGACGAGACCCTGACAAAGGATCTTCTCGACATTGGCGCACACAGCCCCTATCTGGCTGATGAGCTTGTCAGGCAGCCGCTGTGGGCCGAAGAAGTCAAGCGAATGAGGATCAGTGCCAACCACCCGGTGCAGTGGGAAGCCGAGGGTGGGATGCGCCGTGCCTATCGTCGCCGGATGTTCCGCATCCAGTGCGAGAGTCTCTGTCTGCGGCGCCCAGTCTTTGAGACGCTGGCGGCCAACAGCGACCTGGCCGATTCTGTGATCGCACAGGCCTATCGCCTCGCCCTAAACGACATCTCCAAGGGCAGAACCAAGATCGACCGGGACATGATGGTGGTGGCTCTCGGGCGCTTGGGCATGCGGGAGTTTGACGTTGCCAGCGACGCCGACCTGGTGTTCATTCTGCCCAACGACGCCTCCGAAGACCTTGAGTTTTGGACTCGCGTGGCCGCGCGGATGATTGAGTTGCTGACGGCCTATACCGGCGACGGAGTCATCTTCACGGTGGACGCGCGCCTGCGGCCCTATGGCCGCGAAGGTGACTTGGTTCAACTTGAGGAGACCTACATCGAATACTTCACCCACCATGCCGAGGCGTGGGAGGGCATTGCCTATATGAAGGCGCGGGCCGTGGCCGGCAACGTGGAGCGGGCGACGGCGTTCTTAAGCGAACTGCAGCAGGTGGACTGGCGGCGCTACGGGCAGTCACACCGTTCGCGGCGGCAACTTAGCGACATGCGCGCGCGTCTGGAGAGAGAGCAGGGCCAAGTCAACCCGCTCAAGGCGGGGCGCGGCGGCTACTACGACATTGACTTCTCGCTGATGTATCTGCGCCTGCGCGGGGCCGGCATCTTCTTCAAGGTGTTGAACACGCCCGAGCGCATTGATGTGCTTGAAAAAATGGGCCATTTGGAAAGGGAAGATGCTCGATTTCTCATGGAAGCAGCGACCCTGTTTCGCGCTATCGATCACGGTCTCCGGCTCTATTCCGGACAACCGGCCGCAGCCATGCCTACTGCCCCCGCGGCGCTTGAGCCGTTGGCGGCGATGGTGGAGCGCTGGGTGCCCGAGCGGCTGCGGCAAGGTACCCTTGAGGAAGACTTGCGCCGCATCCAAGAACAGACTCGCGAAACCTTTGAGCGCCTCTTTGCCTAGGCTGATTTGTCTCTTTCTGGCGCTTGGGGGCCTGTCTCCAGCAGCTACTATCGAGACGGCGCTGAACCGGATGTACAACTTCGACTTCCCCGGTGCAGATCGCGAGATGGACCGCTTCATCGCCGAGCACCCGACCGATCCTCTTGGCCAAACCTTCCGCGCGGCGGCCTATTTATTTCGCGAGCTCGACCGGCTATCGATTCTTGAAGCCGAGTTCTTTGCCAGCGACAAGAAGATCGCCGATAAGAAGAAACTCAGTCCCGATTTACCGCTGAAGGCGCGGTTTCTGGCGGCGATCGAAGAGTCGAAGGTCAAGGCTGAAGCCCGCTTGGCGGCGGACGCCAACGACAAATCGGCGTTGTTTGCGTTGTGTCTCGACGCTGGTCTGGTGAGCGACTACACGGCGCTGATCGAGAAGCGGCAGCTTGGCAGCTTGAGCTACGCGCGCCAGTCTCACGCTTATGCGCTACGGCTCCTCAAGTTGGACGCCGGTTTTGCCGATGCGTATTTGACGACCGGGATCACGGAGTATCTTTTGGGCAGCGTCCCGTTCTTTGTGCGCTGGTTTGTGCGCTTTGACGAGGCGGAAGGCAGTAAGACCGTGGGCGTGGACCGGCTCAAGATGGTGGTCGCCAAGGGCAAGTATCTTGGGCCTTTCGCCAAGATCCTGCTGGTAATCGTCGACATTCGTGAGAAGCGTCCCTTGGATGCGGAAGCGCGGCTGATGGAGCTAAGCCGGGACTTTCCCGAGAACCCGCTGTTTCAGCGGGAGATTCAGAAACTGAGACCGAGAATGAAATGATCAAATGCATCGCGCTTTTGCTTGCCGCAACCTGCGCTCAGGCGGCGACCCACCCGGAGATCGACCGGGTCTTCAACACTTTGTATGACTTTCAATTTGGCGAAAGCCAGTCACTGGCGCGAGCCTACATCGCCCAGCACGGTGAGGATCCCATGGGCCACGCATCTCTGGCTTCGGTGTTGACCTTCAGTGAGATGAACCGGCTACAGGTTTTCAGCAAGGACATGTTCAAAGATGAGAAGGTGTCGGGGGCCAGCGCAAAGCGAGTGGCCGCTGAAGCCAGGCTCGCCTTTGAGGACGCCTTGAACCGGGCCAAGAACGCAGGCGCGCAGGCGCTCAAGATCGATCCACGCGATACCAACGCGCTGCTTGCGCTGCTGATCGCCACGGGGGCGGAGCGGGACTTTGCCGCGCTGATCGATAAGCGATACAAGGACAGCTACTATGCGGCCAAGGCCAGCCAGGACTACGCCTTGCGATTGCAGGAGGCGGCCCCGGAGTTGGCCGACGCGTGGTTCACGCGCGGGTTTAGCGAGTACCTGGTCGGCAGCATGCCGGCGGTCTTGCGCTGGCTGATGAAGATCGAAAAGGTGGACGGCAACCGTCAGCGCGGCATTGAGTACATGGCCAAGTGCGCCCAAGACGGGCGGTACCTGAAGGCCTTTGCGCAGATGATGCTGGCGACGATCTACCAGAAAGAGAAGCGGCTGGAGGACAGCCGCCGCATGATGGAGAGCTACTCAAACGAACACCCGCGCAACGAGCTAGTGCGCCGTGAGCTGGCGAAGATGCCGAAGAGCTAGTCAAACTTCTTGAAGTTGTTCTCGAACAGGGTTTGCAGATGGGCGGCAGCCTTGTCGTAGGCTTCCGCGTCGGCCCATTGGGCCTTGGGGTCGAGGATCGAGTCGGGTACGCCGGGGCAAGACACGGGCACATGTACGCCGAAGACCGGATGGGGCTTGGTCTCGACGCCGTCCAGTTCTCCGGCGATGGCCGCTTCCACCATGGCGCGGGTGTACTTGAGCGCCATGCGCTGTCCGGTGCCGTAAGCGCCGCCAACCCAGCCGGTGTTGACCAGGTAGGTCTTGACGCCGTGCTTCTGAAGCTTCTCGCCCAGCATCTTGCTATAGACCTTGGGATGGCGGGGAAGAAAGGGTTCGCCGAAGCAGGCGCTGAAGGTGGCGGAGGGCTCTTTGCCCAGGCCGCGCTCGGTGCCGGCAAGCTTGGCTGTGTAGCCGCTCAAGAAGTGGAACATGGCCTGCTCGGGAGTGAGGCGACTAATGGGAGGCAGGACGCCAAAGGCGTCGGCGGTTAGAAAGAGGACGTGTGTTGGATGTCCGGCGACGCCGGGGATGCGCGCGTTGGCGATGTAATCGATCGGGTAAGCAGCGCGGGTGTTCTCGGTGTACTCGTCACTGTCGTAGTCGAGTGCGCGGGTCTCGGGGTCCATCACTACGTTCTCAAGCACAGTTCCGAACTTGATTGCGTCCCAGATCTCGGGCTCGTTGGCGCGGCTGAGACGGATGCACTTGGCGTAGCAGCCGCCCTCGAAGTTGAAGACGCCGTCATCGCTCCAGCCGTGCTCGTCGTCACCGATCAGGTCGCGCACGGGGTCGGCAGACAGGGTCGTCTTACCGGTGCCGCTGAGGCCGAAGAACAGCGCCACAGGGCCGCCCTTGGCGGCATTTGCCGAGCAGTGCATCGGCATGATGTTCTTGTCGGTCAGCAGGAAGTTGAGGATCGTGAAGACGCTCTTCTTGAGCTCGCCGGCGTAGTAAGTGCCGCAAATCAGCACGACGCGCTGGGTAAAGTCGATCGCGATGCAGGTGCTGGATTTGGTGCCGTCGACAGCCGGGTCGGTCTCAAAGCTTGGCGCGAAGTAGATCGTGAACTCGGGCTTGTGGTGGACCAGTTCCTCGGTCGTCGGGCGCAGGAACAACTGCGTGCCGAAGAGGCAATGCCATGCCTTCTCGGTGAGGAAGCGGATGGGTAGCCGCGCCGCAGGATCGGCGCCGCCAAAGCCGTCCTTCACAAATAGCTCGCGCCCATTGAGGTGGGCTTTGACCTTTGCAAAGATCTGCTCGAACTGGGCGGGGGTCAGGGCCTGATTGACTGCACCCCAGTTGACGGTCTGTTCTGTAATGGCGTCGCGGACGATGAACTTGTCCTTGGGGGAGCGCCCGGTGAACTGGCCGGTGCGCACGACAAGCGCGCCATTGGCGGCAAAGTGTGCCTCGTCTCGAGCGATGGCGGCCTCAATGAGCGCGGGGGTGGAAGGGTTCCAGTGGATGGGTCCGGGGTTTGAGATTCCAGCCTGCCTGAGGGCTTCCAATTGGCTGGAACTCATCTTAGATAGGTCCATAAGAGATGTTTATGAGAGTCTTCAGAATATCATGGGGATGTGAAACGATTGCTCAGCTTCGTCGCGGGATTCGCCATCGCCGCGCTTTGCGCCTTTGGGCAAGTGATCGAGTTTGAATCGAATGGCTTGAAGTATCAAACGCTGACCAAGGCCGGGGTCACTGTGATGTTCGCCAGCATCCCGTCGCACATCAAGGGCTACACGGTGCTGCAGGTGGCGGTGTCCAATGGCTC
>JANXUM010000026.1 GCA_025356215.1 Bryobacter sp.
GGCGGCCGAAATCTCCCAAACACCCGAACGCCCCCGCTACCCGCCCCCCGATGTCGACATCTCGCTGGAGGAATTCAACCGGGCCATCATCGAAGCCGTCGAACGCCACGGCCTCCACATCCCCCAGGAGGCCAAAGACCAAATCCTAAACGAGTAACGAACCCAATTCCAAGCGCGGCGTCCCTCCCGGCGGCCACATAGCCCCAATGATCTTTGACAATCTGCTGTTACGCAAAATTGGACTTGCCACAGGTGTCTTCCGCTCAGGCCCATTGCCTGGCCGAGTCAACCTTTGGTAGACTACAGAGTGGAGCGGCTTTCTGGTCGCTCCAACTTGTGCGCCCGTAGCTCAGCTGGATAGAGCGTCTGGCTACGAACCAGAAGGCCGGGTGTTCGAATCACTCCGGGCGCACCACTTCCCTCCAGTCTTTTCCTCGGTTTCAAAGTTGGCGGAAGCCAATGGGAGTCGAACCCACCAGAGACGCTGCGCGCCTCTCACCGGTTTTGAAGACCGGGCCCAACACCGGCTGAAATTGGCTTCCGTCACTCTAGTTTATGCGACGCTGATCCTATGCAACGCCGTCTCCTGCTTGCCGGGTTTCCTTACCTGGTTACCGCCGCCCGTGGCCAACAAACACTCCCCATCGTCGGCGTCGGGCCCTATCGATACGAGGTCCATCACGATTGGGCCCAACTCCCGTCGCATATCAAGTTTGGCAACACCCATGGCGTCGTCGTCACCCAGGACCGCCGCGTCGTCATTTGCCATACCGTCCACAAATCGAGCGAGAGCCCGGACGCCGTCTGCGTCTTTGACGACAAGGGGAACTTCATCAAAAGCTGGGGCGCCGATATGCGCGGCGGCGCTCACGGCCTCACGCTTCGCAAAGAAGGCTCCACCGAATTCCTCTACCATTGCGACAACGTCAAGGGCTTCGTCCGCAAGTCCACTCTCGACGGCGAAGTCGTCTGGGTCATGCATGCCCCCATCGCCAGCGGCCTCTACGCCAAGGCAGGTGAATACAAACCGTCAAACCTCGCAATCGCCCCCAACGGTCACCTCTACTTCGCCGACGGCTACGGCAAGTTCTACATCCATCACTACGATGAGCGGCTGCGCTGGCTGCGCAGCTTTGGCGGTTCGCGCGAACTGATGGACAAGAACAAAGATCAAGAAACGGCCGCTGGCACCACCATTTGGCCCCATGCCATCGCTATCGACACCCGCAGCCCGGCACCGCTATTGATGGTGGGCGAACGCGGCGCCAATAGCCGCGTTCAATACTTCGATCTCGATGGCAAGCCGCTCCATAGCCTCAAAGACGGCGTCCGCTGGCCCAGCACCTTTGACTTTCACGATGGGCTGATGCTGATGCCAGACCTTAAGGCCGTCGTCACCTTGTTCGACCGCGCCAACCAGCCGATCGTCCAGCTTGGCGATGGCCGCCAGCCCGACGGCAAAAGCTACGAAGCGCTTCGCACCCAGGAGCGCGGTGCGTTTACCCCCGGCAAGTTTGTCGCGCCGCACGCCGCCAGCTTCGACGCCGACGGCAACATCTACGTTGTCGAATGGGTTGAGGTGGGCCGCGTCACGAAGCTTCGTAGGATCCTTTGATCCCCAGCTCTTCGGCCTTGGCCTTCATCGCGTCGATGCAGAACTGGATGTGCGCCTCCAGCTCGACGCCCATCTCTGCGGCACCCTGAAGGATGTCTTGACGGTTGACCGCTCGGGCAAAACCCTTGTCCTTCACCTTCTTCAGGACGCCCTTCGGCTCCACCTCGAAGATGCTCTTGGTCGGCTTCACATAGGCCGCCGCAGTCAGAAAGCCAGACAACTCATCGCAAGCGAATAGCGCCTTCTCCATTCGGCTCTCCCGCTTCACCCCGGTAAAGTCAGCATGCGATAAGATCGCCCGGCGGATCTCGGCGCTCACGCCGCGCGCCTCCAAAATTGCCTCACCCAAGGTTGGGTGGTCTGGCAGGTTGGGATGGATTTCCCAGTCGAAATCATGCAGCATGCCCACAACGGCCCACTTCTCTTCGTCCTCGCCAAAGTGCCGCGCATAGGCCTCCATGCACGCTGCAACGCCCAACATGTGCCGCCTCAACCCATCGCTCTGCACGTGCTCGCAAACGATCGCCCAAGCTTCTTCTCGCGTCATAACGAGGCTAGTTTATCCAACCACTCTTGCGGCACCTGAACGTTGTTCTCAAAGCCGCGCCCCAATAAGATTTTAGGCTTGATGTCGCCGTGATAGTCGGAGCCACCGGAGGAGGCCAAACCATAGCGCGCGGCCAGCGCCGCATAGCGCGCCCGCGCAATCTCGTCATGGTCGGAGTGCATCACTTCCAGCCCCAACAGCCCGGCCTCGGCCTGCTCCCGAATGAACTGCTCTTCCACATCAAGGTCTCTCATCCCCAGGCGGATCGGGTGCGCCAGCACCGGTACACCGCCGTACTCGCGCACCTTGCGCACGGCCTCGGCGGTCTTGGGGTCTTCCATCACGACATAACCCGGCGCGTCCTCTCCGATGTACTTGTCAAATGCCTCGGGCACCGTCTGAACATAGCCCTTGGCGATCAGTAGCTTGGCGAAGTGGACCCGCCCGGTGATCGTCCGCCCCAGTGCCTCGGCCTCCGCCAGATTGACGTCAACGCCCAGCCCTTGCAGCCGCTCCGCCAAACGCCGGTTGCGCTCACGCCGGTATTCGAGCATCGACTCGAGCCACACCGCAAAGCCCTCCGGCGCCGCGCCGTCAAACCAGTAAGCCAGCAGATGCACGCTGCGCCCCTTGGCCTTGGTGCTGACCTCGACGCCGCGCACCAGCCTCACTCCCAGCGCCGCCGCATAAGGCGCGGCCGCCTCGTGCGCGCTGAAGGTGTCGTGATCGGTAATCGCAATCGTCCGCAGCCCGCTTGCGGCCGCCTTCTCAATCAACTCGCGCGGGCTATCCGTGCCATCGCTCTCGTAGGTGTGGGTATGCAGATCGATCATTGCTGGCTAGCTTGATGATGCGGCAACATCGGATCGAATTCAAAAAGCTCACCAGCCATCTTCACCGTTAGCCGCCCAGTGCCCAGGGCTTTCTTCTCTACATTGTAGAAGACAGCGCCATCCGTCGACTGCCCGGCAGGCAGCTTCGATCTCACAAGCGCGATCGCGCTGGCCGCAGCCGCCGCTTTGATCTTGGCGCCACCGATCTCGCCGATCGCCGTTTGCCGCCGTTGCTCGTAGCCGTTGGTCGATTGCATCCGTTGCAATCCATAGAGGCTCAACTCGTAGGCACCCACAAGCCGGATGACGTCGTCGCGGCTCGCTTTCTCCAGCATGCGCTTCACCACCTGCCGCGCTGGCAGCGCCTTCTCTTGGG
>JANXUM010000041.1 GCA_025356215.1 Bryobacter sp.
CTGAAGCTGGCGGCCTTGGCCGTGATCGCAGCCGCTCTATTTGGGCCCGCCATGTCGCTGTTTGAAACAAAAATCGCCGTGACGATTCTTGCCGACACCTCACAAAGTCTGAGCAAGAGCGACCTTGAAACTCTCGGCGGACGGATCAGCCAGATACAAGGCGCGCGCGGGCGGCACCTGGTACGCGTGCTGCCCTTCGCGCGTGCCGTGCGCCCTGTGGGTGCCGACGAGTCCGCAGGCGGTTTAAAGGCCACCTCGGGCGACATTGGGCGCGGGACAAATATCGAAGCCGCCATCCGCGACGCCATCGCCTCCACTCCCGCCGATCTGGTGCCGCACATCGTGCTCATCAGCGACGGTATGGAGACCGAAGGCAGCGCCATGCAAGGCCTATGGCAGGCGCAGCAGTTGAACATCCCGATCGACACTTATGCGCTGCGCGGGCGCCCGAAACCGGAACTTTCCATTGAAGCCGTCAAGATGCCGCCGCAGGCCTTTGCCGGCGAGAAGTTTCCGGTAGAAATCAGTCTGAAGGCACCGCGTCAAACCACCGCCAAGCTGGAATTGAAGGCCGAGGGCAAAACTATTGGCGCGGGCGAGGTGTCGCTCAGGCCCGGCGTCAATGAACTCACCGTAACCGCGTCTGTAACCACCTCTGGCGTCATTCACCTCTCCGGCGGTGTATCGACGGCGGACCTGGGTGAGGCCACTTTCGATCAGGCTGTCTACATTCAGAAGCCGCGCATGCTCTACATTTCGCAGGACCCGGCCGGCACCGACCTGAACCTGATGAAGGCCGTCGAGTCCTATCAGTTCGAAGTCAACAAGCTGGGCGAACTGCCGCTGGACGCGATGGGCAAGTACGAAGTTGTCGTGCTGAACAATCAGGATCTTGAGGGCTATACGCCCGCCGCCAAGGCGGCCATTGAGGCCTACGTCAAACGCGGCGGCGGATTGTTGACCATCGGCGGCGAACGCAATCAATACGTCGAGAAAAAGCCCGGTACTCCCGAGGACGCCCTGGAACGCACGCTCCCCGCCAAGCTCGCCCCACCCCGCAGCCCCGAGGGCACTTGCGTCGTCCTGATCGTTGACAAGAGCTCATCGATGGAAGGCCGCAAAATGGAATTGGCCCGCATCGCCTCAATCGGCGTGATCGAAAACTTGCGACCGATCGATCTGATCGGCGTCCTGATCTTCGACAACTCGCATCAGTGGGCTGTCCCGATCCGCCGCGCCGAAGACAAGACGCTCATCAAGCGGCTGGTTGCGGGCATTACGCCCGACGGCGGCACGCAGATCGCGCCCGCCCTCAACGAAGCGTTCAAGAAAATTGTCCCGGTCAAGGCCACCTTTAAGCACATCGTGCTGTTGACGGACGGCATCTCGGAAGAAGGCGATTCGATCAACCTGGCGCGGGAAGCCGGTTCGCAACGCGTGACGATCTCAACCGTCGGCCTGGGTCAGGACGTCAACAAGGCCTATCTCGAGAAGGTGGCGCAGTTCTCCAAAGGCAAGAGCTACTTCTTGACCGACCCGACGGGCTTGGAACAGATCCTGTTGCGCGACGTGTTGGAGTTTACCGGTTCAACGGCGGTTGAGAAGCCGACGCAGCCGATTTTGATGCGTGCCGCCGAAGTGTTGGAAGGTACGGGGATCGACAAGGCGCCGGCGTTGAAGGGCTATGTGAAGTACGAAGCCAAGCCATCGGCCGACTTGTTGTTGAGCGTGCCCGGCGAAAAGGCAAACACCAAGGACCCGCTGCTGGCCCGCTGGCAGTATGGCCTGGGGCGCGTCACGGTCTTTACTTCCGACGCCAAGAGCCGCTGGGCCGAGGATTGGATCAGTTGGAACGGCTATGATCGCTTCTGGGGCAATGTGCTACGCGATCTGTTGCCGCACTCCAAGAGTGAGGACGCCACGCTCACCTTCGATCCCACCAATCGCGAACTTGAGGCTACCTATCGCCTGCCGTCGGGCGAAGACTCGAAGGCCAAAGCACCTGCTCTGTTCATCTCGGGTCCGAATAACTTCCAACTGCCGTTGACGATGCAGAAGGTGGCGGCGGGCGTTTACCGCGGCCGCATCGGGATCGGTGACCGCACCGGCTTGTTCCGCGTGCGCCCAGCGGAAACAACGCGCCTGTTTCCGGAGATTGGCTTCTACCGGCAGGAGACCGAAGTGGTCGAGTACGGCAGCAACCCCGAGTTACTGAAGCAGATCTCAAGCTTCAGCGGAGGCCGCGTGAATCCGAATGCGTCGGATGTTTTCCGCGGCGGCGGACGTCAGATCGAAACTTCACTGGCGCTTTGGCCCATTCTGTTGGGCTTGGCGATCCTGTTAAATCTGATTGAACTGTTTCTGCGCAAGGGGGCTCGCGAGTACTTCCAGCGCGGAGAAAGCCCCAGCGTCGGCCTCAACCCAATCGAAGCTTCGTAAGCGTTTCGATGTGATAGGTTTGCGGAAACAAGTCGATGAGAGTCATCTCCTCCACGCGATACCCCGCGCTTAGCAGTACGGCAAGATCGCGAACCAAAGTGGAGGGGTCGCAAGAAACGATGCGCACCTCCGGGGCTTTGACTCGCGCCAATTGTTCAACTGCTACTTTGCCAAGACCGGAGCGCGGCGGGTCTGCCACGATCAGATCCGGGGCCTCCTGCAAGTCGGTCAAATAGGCGTCGACATTGGCTTGCACGATGCGCACGTTCTCAACGCCGTAGCGCTTTGAGTTCGCCTCCAGATCGTACATGGCCACCTTGCCACTCTCCACCGCTGTGACGCGATCAAACTGCTTCGAGAGCGGCAGCGTGAAGAGGCCAACGCCGGCGTAAAGGTCAATGACGTGGGCGCCCGCAGCATCCTTTACGGTCAGCGCGGTCATTGCGTCGATCAAAAAACGGTTCACCTGGAAGAAGCTTCGATAGCTTACCTTCCATTCGTAACCGGCGGCCGTATACGGGATGGCCCCATCCTTGACCCCGGGCACTTCGTGCGCCAGCCACTCGAAGAAGTGCTTGGCGATGGGCGCGTTGGTCTCGACGACGTTGAACTGCACGTCGGTCTCGTTGGTGAAAACCTCAAGCGACTTGAGGAACTTGGGGAAGCGATGGTCCTTGGAGATGCGATTGAGCAAGGTCAGGACTTCGTTGATCTTGGGCGAAGAGATCGGGCAGCTTTGCACTGGCACCAGCTTGTGGCTGGCCTCCTGGCGGAAACCGACGCGCCCGTCGTGGAAGTGGAACTGGCTGCGATTGCGATAGCCCAGCGGCTCGCCACTCAGCGTCTGAACGTCGACGTCCAGCTTCAGTTTGGCGCGCGAGAAGAGCTCGGCGACAATCTCGCGCTTCCAGTGCAGTTGCTTGTCGTAGGGAAGCTGTTGATAATCGCAGCCGCCGCATAGATCGAAGTGTGCGCAGGGGGCTGCCACACGGTCAGGCGACGGCTCGACCAGGCGCTTGACCTTGCCTTCGATGAATTTCGCTTTGCCCTCAAAGGGCTCGATCTCAACCAAGTCGCCCGGGGCCACTTTGGGAAGCAGAACGACGCGGGTTTGCAGGCGGCCCAGGCCTGCACCGCCGTAGACTAGCTTCTCGATTCGGAGCGCTTCGGGCGCGTCTTGGTTGTCGCCCGGGGTATCGGGCTGGGCATCAGTGAGAGAATTGGAATTCGACATGAAAAAGAGGGTCTTATCGGGCGTGCAGCCCACCGGGAATCTGCACATCGGCAACTATCTGGGCGCGCTCAAGAATTGGACCAAGATCCAATATGACTACGACAGCATCTTCTGCATCGTCGACTTGCACGCGATTACAGTCTACCAACCGCCGCAAGAACTACAGGCGAAGATCCTTGAGATCGCGGCGCTGTTCATCGCTTGCGGCATCGATCCAGAACATTCGACGGTCATGGTGCAGTCCTCTGTTGCCGGGCACGCGGAGCTGTCCTGGCTGCTCACCTGCGTCACTCCCATTGGCTGGCTGGAGCGCATGACGCAGTTTAAAGCTAAGTCCGCAGCGCAAGAGACGATTGGCTCCGGCCTGATGCAATACCCGGTGCTGATGGCGGCCGACATCCTGCTCTATCAGGCATCGGTGGTGCCGGTGGGAGACGACCAGAGCCAACATCTGGAGCTGACGCGCGACATCGCGCAGCGCTTCAACTCGCTCTACGGCGACACCTTCACGATGCCCGAAACCAAGCTGCCCACGGTGGGCGCTCGCGTAATGGGACTGGACGAGCCGGACAAGAAAATGAGCAAATCGGCCGCCGGGAGCAACCACGCGATCGCGCTGCTGGATTCGCCCGACGTCATTCGCAAGAAGCTTAGCCGCGCCACTACCGATTCCAATCCGCACGTCGATTTCGAAACGATGGGGCCGGGCGTGCGCAACCTTCTGGCCATCTATCAGGCCTTTGGCGATGTGACGGATGGGGCGATGCGCGAGAAGTTTTCCGGCATGCGTTACGGCGATCTGAAGAAGAGCGTTGCCGAGATGATCGTTAGCCAATTGGAACCCATTCAACGCCGCTACGCCGAGATCACCGCGGACCCGGCGCATCTGGCCGGTATTCTTGAAGCAGGCCGCGCGCGCGTGGCGCCCATCGCCGAGGCCACCGTCCGGCTGACCAAACAGCGCATGGGCGTGTACGCGGTCTAATGCCCGAGGCAGCGCTCTCGCTCAAGGCGTACGTCCAACTGTTGCGCGCCAATCGCAACGTCCGTCTGATGTGGTTCGCACAGATGGTGAGCGAGATGGGGGACTGGTTCTACGCGGTCGCCATCTACAGTCTTTTGCTTGAGTTCACCGGCTCCGCGCGCAGTGTCGCTTATGCGACCGTCGCAATGGTGCTGCCGCAGGTGTTCGTGTCCCCCATGGCGGGCGTCATCAACGATCGCTTGCGCCGCAAGCACGTCATGATCGCCGCCGATATCGCGCGCTTCTTCATCGTTGGGGCGATGGTGTTTGCGCAGTCGCCAGACCGCATGTGGCTCGTGTACCTATTGATGATTCTCGAAACGATGATGTGGGGCTTCTTTGAGCCGGGCCGTTCCAGCATCATCCCCAACATTTGCCGCAATGAACGCGAGACGCTGGTGGCCAACGCGCTGGGCTCGACCACCTGGGCGGTGAACTTCTTTCTCGGCTCGGCTATCGGAGGCATCTTTGCCGCCAGCTTTGGCCGCAACGCGGTGTTTGTCGTCAACGCGTTCTCGTTTTTGTTTTCAGCTTGGCTGATTACGCGCACTCGCTTTGAAGAGCCGCACGCGATCGGGCACGCGCCGCTGCGATTCAAAGACTTGTTCGATTTCTCACCAGTGCTGGAAGGCTGGCGATACATCGGCGCTCATCCGAACCTGAAGCCGATCCTGCTGATCAAAGGCGGCGTGGGGTTGATCGGGGCCAACTGGGTGCTGCTGCCGGTCCTCGGAGAAGGTGTCTTTCGGCTGAGCGGCATGAGCCTTACGGCCAGCCAGTCGGGGATGTTGGGGATGAGCGCGTTGATGGGGGCGCGCGGCGTGGGTAGCTTTGTCGGACCGATGCTGGGAGCGCCGCTGATCTCGACGGAACTCAAGCGGCTGCGCTGGGCGATCGTAGTTGGCTTTGTGATTGCGAGTGTCGGCTATGTCGGGCTTAGTCTCGCGCCATCGCTGCTCTTCGCCGCGCTGGCGGTAGTGATTGGGCATTCGGGCACTTCGATGAACTATGTGTTCTCGTCGACCTTGGTGCAGACGCTGAGTGAAGACCGATTTCGGGGGCGTGTGACCAGCGCGGAGTTCGCACTGATGATGACGTCGATCTCGCTGTCGAGTTTTGGCGCGGGAGTGGCAATCGACGCGGGCGTGGGGGCGCAAACGGTTGCTGGCTGGGTGGGCGGGCTGACGTTGGCCCCGGTATTGCTATGGCTGTGGACTACGCGGCGATGGTCCTGATTTACTGGACAACCAACGACAGGACGGCGGTCTTCGTGACCCCGCGACCGGTGCAAGAGATCGTAACCGGGCTCGGGCCGGACGTCGCGTCCGGTGTAACCGTCACGGATATCTTCACCGGCCAATCTTCCGGGCGCGAGGGGAGCCGGTCGAAGCTCAGCGCGACGCCCGGATAGCTTGGGGAGGCCGCGCAGGCAAGGTTGTTGTCGAAGCCGGCAATTGGCTGCACATTGAAGAAGAATTCATTTATCGTCGACAATGCGCGCACCATGTTGAGCCGATAGGCGTCAGCGCCTTCAAAGGCCAATTCAAAGGATGGAGTAAGATTTTCAAAGTCGGCGGCGCGATACGCTTCAGAGCGCGCAAGCGACTCTCCCGCCCAACTCGCAAGCGGCCCGCCGCAGTTGACGCTGGCGCGGTTAATCTCGAAAATCCCACCCGCCTGTTCGCGCCGTAGCTTCCATCCGGGGATGGTCCCCGTTAGGACATAGCTGTACGGCAACGATCCGCTGGTTCGGAAGTATTCGTCGAAAGTGAACTCGAAAGTGCCAGCCCGATTGACAATCCGCACCTGCCAGGAGCATGAGCCCGCCCGGAGCACCTTCACCGGGATGGAGAAGCTCAGACCCGTGTAACCTGTGGCGGGCAGCGGCAGCGGCGATGCGGCCAAGCGGGCTGTTCCGTCGAGTGCCACGCCGACGGCTGTGCCTCCCAGTTGCCATGCGGCGGTCTGTCCAGCGGTCAGCTTCTTGTCGACAAACTCGGCGACCGGAGTGTCGACACGGGAGAGCCGAAAGTCATCCCGTTTGAAAGGCCCGGATTCGGCCACGTTCAGGCGAAGGTCCTCCGCCGTCACCTGAAGGATCATCGTCTGAGGGCCTCTGGCCAAAGTTTGTGTGGTCGATAGGTCGAAGTACTTCTGCCCCTTCGCCAGCCTGCCGTCAAGACGGTATGTGCCATCCTTCCGGATATTCACCCGGGCGGAGACTCCAACGATCTCCGGTCGACCGTCGGAGTCCGCGTCAACAGAGTAGTCTTCGATCGCGCCCAGGCTGCCGTTAAACGGCATTACAGGGAAAGTCTGGTAGGCGGAGCGATCGAAGGCCACCCCGCTGGAGCTTCCGGTGGCCGTTCCGGTGAAGGTGCAAAGGCCCGGATTTGCGATCCGCAACTTTACGCCATACAAGCCATCTCCGGCGACTGCGTCGGCGATATTGTCACCGGAGTCGAGCAGCGTAAAACTCCGTCTCTCGCCGCGCGCCTCCGCCCGCTGGAAGAAATCCGGCAAGAATGCTCCTTTGGGCTGGCGGACGACAATCTCGGGTGAGGTCCAGGTCTCTCCGGGCGCCAGTTGGGCGATTTTGAAGGCCGCTGGCACTGCGGTCAGGTTGAACGAATTTCCAGACAACGATAAGAGGATGTCATTCAGATTGGCGAGTGCCATGCTCTTAACCTGAAGTTGGGCGCGGAAGACGCGAAAGTCTCCGTCGAGTGTGCTCGATAAAGGCACCCAGGCGACAGTTTGCACGAGGGACGCCACATCTCTCCGGCATTCCATCTCGGCGGTCACTTGAGCCCCGGTAATCGGCGTATCACCGTCGAAAAGCGCCCCGGAAACGACGGCATCTTGATCCTCGAGAAAGCTGTCGTCTTTCGTCAATAGCTGGAAGCGGATTGGAGATGTGTCCTGAAGCATGTATCGGGCTTCGAAGGCCTCGCTTGCGCTTGAGGTCAATTCGAGCCGCCAGTTACCGGCGGCTACGCTTTGAGGAAACTGGACGAGGGTGATGTACCCAGGGCCGAACGGGACGCCGCCGGTGGTCGGTGTAGAGGCTTGAGTTTCGAAAGCAAAGCCGAAAGAAGAAGCGCTTGCCGAGCTGATCCGTTGGTTGGACGGATTCAGAATCGCGATGTCCACCGGGGACGGCGAATTTACGATGAGCATGGTGCCGCCCATCGGCTTGATCGGGGCGCGGGTTGTAGTCATCGGCCGCACCTGGATTGAGCCGAAGCTGCCGGAGTCGAGAAGCACATCGCTTTGCTCGCCATGCAGTCCGCTAACCGCAAGTAGCCAACACAGTATCATCTTAATCATTTGATTCGCCTCTCCGTTTTCACGAAAGTCATTTTCGCTCCGCTCCGATAATCCTCAAGTAAGAGCGCAGGTCCAGCACGACCACTTCCCATACGTTGGCTTGCCAAACGAAGAAGCCTCCAATGATAATTGGACGGGCGAAGGTTGTGTAACTTCCGAATTGATCGAACGTCATCCGGATTGTTCTTCCCGAGCATAAGATTTGCGCCATCCTCTCGCCGCTAGACGGTGCGAAAAACTCAACCGCAAGCGATCCTTCTTTGCTAGAGAAAGACGCAGTGGGAGGCGTTCCAGTTGATTCACTCTTACTCACCGCAATGATGATCGACGGTTGTGAAGTATTTGGGCGATCCTGGCATTTGAACCAGAATGTTTCTGGTAGCTTTGCGCTAAGTGTCATCGCCCCGAAGTTAAGCTTGCCGTCTTGGCTCACCGCGAACGCCATTTGTTGCAATCCCATGCAGTTAAGGAACTGATAGTTGGGAGAAGGCGGCCACTCTAGCATTGTCTTTTTCATTTCTGTGTGATTGGTGCTGACGATCTGCCAAGTAGTGCCGATTCGCCCCGCGCGGAAAAGTAGACCATCCCCGCCACGCTTCAACTCCTCAAAGAAGATGGTGGGAGAATTTCCACTCAAGACTTCGACTACGCTTAACCACCCGCCTGCGCCAGACCCTTTCATGTTGAGAATGCTATACGGAGCTTTGCTGTCGACGCTTTCGATTTTGTAGCCCGGGTGTGCACAGGACACCAACATAGCTAGTGACGAAAGACTGATTATGTGGTTTCGAATCATGCCTTGGACCTGTTGCGCTACTAGTCCATCGGCTGATTCTGTCTAATCAACGCCAAGATTACGGAGGATACGCCCGCACTCACCACGGTCCCATGGTTGAAAAGGAAGTCTTGTGTACCGCCCGGAGGCGAAACGGCTTTAAATGCTTTTTGTCTTGCCGAGGTGGTTGTCACAATCAGGTCGTTCGGAATAGTTGCACATGATGGTCGGCCCAGGAGGATAAGGAGGAGAGTGCCCGGCGGATTATACGATGGAATGCGACACTAGAAACCAGAGACACGATACAACAGATTCAGAAATAGGGAATCGGTCTGCGTTGTGAAGGTCTGTCCTAGAAACCCATCGCCTTCTAGGTTTTGAATCTTACCGTCCAGATTCGTATCGGCGTTGGACTGGACGGAGTAGTACGCCGAAGTCGAGTACGAGTTCGATAGAGGATAAGAATTGGGAATAGGATAAGAATGGGGATCGCTCGACCAGTTGCGTGACGAAAGCGCAACTCGAAGTGGCGACAAATCTTGCGCCTCAAACGAAGTGAGCGAGAGCGGAATCGCCGATAGAATACTTAATGACGACACGATTCCAAAGGCAGGTAACGCGCCTGAGTGGGGTGTATCGAGCGTGGTAAATGTCCTCAGTGGAAGAGCAGTCTGAGCTATGGCCGCCCGCATCCAAAGGCCGCCCTTACTCCAGCAAACAGCGTGCATTTCGTATGCCCCAAATAAGTTTGAGGCTTGAAGCGCACCTGGGAGCACCCGCGCTCCATCTTCAATTGAGATCGAATTATGCCGCACGACCCTGAATCCGGCACGGACTGCCGCAAGTGGCTGGATGAATGCAGAGAACCTGCCAGAACCTCCCTCGACGCCCTGAAAAGCATCGCCGTTGTCCTGAATCCCATGCACCAGCATGATCGGCGCTAGTGCCTTGAAGTTAATCGCCATCGTCGAAACGAAGGTGCCCACGCCCTCGCCCACCGGTGGCCCGCCATTGTTCTTCCGATTCATTTTGAAGGCCATGGTATTTCGACCAGGGATCAAGGCCCCTCTCGGTGTTCGATGCGCGAACCGAAAATATTCAATTGGAACGTCGACGCAGCTCTGTCCGGTAAAACCACCGGCGATGACCGTCAGTTGGGTGATAGCCTTCCCATTCAACATTACTGTAATCACGCCCGGCTCGCGGCCCCCGGTGCCGAACTCAAATGCAATCTTGGCCACCTTCGAGACCAGCCCATCAGCAATTAATGCAGAAGGATTCTGAAGATTCCCTTGGCTATCTGCTGTGGGGCTTTCAATGCCGTCCACCTCGGAAAGCCCATTCCCAATGGCACGCCGAATTTTGAAGGTACCTTGAGTGTCTACGCAGAATTCCGTGAATTGATTCTGATAATTGCATACGTACCCTACCTTATCCCAGACGTCTGGACCGCTTTGGGGTGTTAGAGACGTGTCATTCGTTCTGCCAACGCAATCCAAGGCTTGAGTTGCCTGCGCCCACGCGGACACCTTAGCTGCGTACAAGAAAGACAGGGTCAAATATGCAAGTCGGAGAATTACCGGACCACCTATTCTTACTTCACACATGCTAACGAGGTATCACTTGGCGAGATGGATTGCCTGAAACTGGCGATAAAGCAATCGGTACAAGCAGTCGCCAGACTTGTCGGGGTGAGAGGAGGCAGCGCGCAGGGAAAGATCAGTCAAGGAACCTGGGAGACCCAGCATAGCGGCAAGTGTAAAAGCACAAGCAACCGGTGGCGGGAACAAATAACCGCTACCCGGCCGATGCTGGGAATCGCCAGAGGCCCGTAGTAGCAGGGAAGTCCGGTAATGCGGATGGAGCCAAGGGGCCTCACTGGAAACAAGCAGAAAGTAAGAGGAAAGGAGAACCGCTTGGGACAACCCACTACGGAAGAACCGGCGGCAAACGGCAATATCGCCGCCATGCCGGAGAAACTTTCTTTGCTGAGACAGAAGCTACATCAGAAAGCGAAGCAGGAACCGAAGTTCCGGTTTTATGTGCTGTACGACCGGATCTATCGGCGAGACACATTGGAAGAGGCATGGAGGCGGGTGCGAGCCAACCAGGGAGCGCCCGGGGTGGACGGCGTATTGATCGAACAGATCGAGGCGCGGGAAACCGGAGTCAGCGGGTTCATTGGAGATATCCAATAAACCCTGCAGGCGAAACCCTACCAGTCCCAACCAGTGCGCCGCGTGTACATACCGAAAGCCAACGGAAAGATGAGACCGCTGGGAATTCCCACAGTGCGGGACCGTTTGGTGCAGATGGGGACCCTGTTGATCCTGGAGCCGATCTTCGAAGCCACTTTGAAGATTGCTCCTATGGTTTCCGTCCCAACCGCTCGGCGCATCAAGCACTGGAAGAAATCCGCACTCACCTCAAGACTGGTTTCGAGGCTGTGTATGACGCGGACTTGAAAGGGTACTTCGATTCGATTCCGCACGACAAGCTCCTGGCTTGCGTGCGGATGCGACTGGTGGACCGGAGCGTACGGAAGCTGATCCGAATGTGGCTGGAAACCCCAGTCATGGAACCGGGCGGCAAAGGTGGCGGGCCGGATAAGTGGAGCCGCTCGAAGAAGGGAACGCCACAAGGTGGAGTCATCTCCCCGCTGCTGGCGAACCTGTACTTACATTGGTTCGATAAGTGATTCCATCGAGCCGATGGCCCAGCCCATTGGGCCAAAGCAAAGCTGGTGAGATACGCCGACGACTTCGTTGTGTTGGCGCGTTACCAGACGCCGAGGCTGAAGGGCTGGATCGAAGAGAAGATCGAAACATGGCTGAAGCTGGAGATCAACCCTGAAAAGACACGCGTAGTGGATCGGAGGAAAGACAAGACGAGTCTGGACTTTCTGGGCTACACGTTTCGCTGGGACCGCGATCTGTATGTGAGCGGCAAGCGATATCTCAACGTGGAGCCGTCTAAGAAGTCGGTCATGAAGGAACGGGAGCGGATCAATGAACTGACGGACCGCTTATCAGTTGCGGGAAGGCGTGACTTATTACGCGCACTTCCAGGAGGGTGTACAAAGGATTGTGTAAACGCAGTTCTCCGACAATGAAAGAGGAGAAGCGATGAACATCAAGCCAGAGGTACTGGACGAGTTATTGAAGGGGATCAAGACGCAGGACGATTTGGCTGGGCCAAACGGATTGCTGAAGGCGATCACGAAAGCGTTGACTGAGCGGATGCTGGAAGGGGAACTGACCCACCATCTGGGCTACGAGAAGAACGATCCTGTCGGCAACGGGAGTGGAAACTCGCGCAACGGCAAGAGCCGGAAGACGCTGAAGAGCGAACAGGGCGAGATGGAACTGTCCATTCCGCGGGATCGCCAGGGGAGCTTTGAGCCGCAGTTGGTGCGCAAGCACCAGACGCGGTGGGACGGGATGGATACGAAGATCATTGCCTTGTATGCGCGAGGCATGACGGTACGCGACATTCAAGCCCAGTTGGAGGAGATGTACGGCGTGGAGGTGAGTCCGGGATTCATTTCCGAGGTGACCGATGCGGTGCTGGATGAGGTGAAAGCCTGGCAAAGCCGGCCACTGGCGAGCATGTATCCGGTGATGTATCTGGATGCACTGATGGTTAAGATGCGACATGAGGGACGCGTGGAGAACCGGGCCGTATACGTTGCGATCGGCCTGGACGAGGAAGGCCAGAAAGAAGTGTTAGGCCTGTGGAGTTCGGCCAATGAAGGCGCAAAGTTCTGGCTGGGCGTGATGACGGAACTCAAGAACAGGGGCTTGCGCGACGTTTACATCGTCTGCACCGACGGTTTGAAAGGCTTTCCGCAAGCCATCGAAAGTGTGTTCCCGCAAGCCCAGGTGCAGACCTGCATCGTGCATCTGATCCGGGCGAGTCTGAACTATGTGAGCTGGAAAGAGCGAAAGTCGGTGGCTGCCGATCTGAAGCCGATCTATCGCGCGGCCACGGCGGTGGCCGCCGAAGAGGCGCTGGCCGGATTCCGGGAGCAATGGCCGAAGCTGAAGGTGATCGCCGATCTTTGGCAGCGGAACTGGGAGCGCGTCATCCCGTTTTTCCAGTTTCCCGAAGAGATCCGCAAGGTGATCTACACGACAAACGCCGTGGAGAGCCTGAATATGAGTCTGCGCAAAGTGACCAAGAACCGAGGCTCGTTTCCGAGCGAGGAGGCGGCGTTCAAGCTGCTGTACTTGGCGCTGCGCAATGCGGCAAAGAACTGGTCCACCGTCCAGTTTTGGAAAGAGGCCATGGCCCAGTTCGAGATGATTTATCCCGGACGGCGGGACGCGGCCAGGGCCGCTTAGATGGCGCCCGGGTGGGGGCCGTCGCCTGCGGGCTGCGCTACGCTACGCCCTCCGGCTTCGGCCCCCACCCGGCATGCCGTAAGACAAATAAGTTCAACCTGAGAGAACTGACTTACACAAAAGATTTGACACCGCCGCCACAAACCATCCACATCTTTTCCAAATTTTCTTTCGCCCCCCAACTCAAACAAACCAAGCGACTTAACCCCCTCTCCCCGCCACCCATGGTTCGGAATCGCCCTTTCCATCTGTAAGATCTGTTGTCGAAAGGATCTTACTATGTCTCACAACAATCAGATCGCGGCCAACCGCGCCAACGCTCAGCTCTCCACTGGGCCAACCACCGCTGCGGGCAAAGCCAAAGTAGCCGCCAACGGCCTCACCCACGG
>JANXUM010000051.1 GCA_025356215.1 Bryobacter sp.
CGGACCCGAAGGTGCCATTAGCGCAGAGACGGGCGGGGGGCCTGGGGATTTTGATGGTCACGCAGATGATGGACGAGACGCGGTATGAGCGGCGCGGAGAGCGGAATTGTTTTTGGATGCGGCGGCGGAGATAGGTGCCCAAGGGGTTCAGCCACGGATGCACGCCGAGTGCGCGGATGGGTGATTTCGATAAATATCGAGTGTTAGTGCTCGAAGTGAAGTTCGATCTCGCAGTTAGGGCCTGAGTCTTTGAGGCGAACCCGATCCGCCAAGCGGTAGAGCAACATGCTGGCGAGGGATTGCATCTTTTGTTGGGCAAGGCCGAGAGGAGTGGAGCCCGAGGGGGCGGCCGCTTTTTCAGGGAGGCGGCCTTGGTAGCGGACGGCGATGTCGAGGGTGAATTCGTCGAAGCTGGCTTCAGCGGTTATGGGGCCGTCGGCGAGCTCTTCGCCCGAGATGAGTTCATAGGTTTCAACGAGGGCGCTGACGGCGCGCTCGACGACTTCGCGGCGGGCACCCCATTGGCCGCCGGATTCCTCCATGAAATCGTAGATTTTGTCGACATCGGAGCTGTTGGGTTGGAGGACGATGGTGTGTCTTTTGGAAGTGCCGATACGGAAGACAAGGTTGAGAATGACGACCATTACCGTGGCAAGGGTGAGGCCAGAGGAGAGGAGCGCGCGGAGCCACTCGGGAAGGCCGAGGAATGCGCCAGGGATGACATCGGCGGTGAGGCCGAACAGGAGCGAGACGCCGATGATGTAGGTGTGGCGGGCTTCCATCATGCGGCTCATGATGATTTGCATTCCGGCGACGAGGTTGTAAGAAACGACGAGGAGGAACATGGCGCCGACGACGGGGGGCGGGGCGGCGGCGATGATAGCGACGAGTTTTGGGAAGAAGGCGAGGAGGATGAGGACGACGCCGCAGGCGGTGCCGATGACGCGGCTGACGGCGCCGGTGGCGGCGGAGAGGCCGACGTTGCTGCTGGAACTGCCCAGAGCGAAACCGCCGGTGAGACTGGAGAGTAGGGAGCCGAGGCCGAAGCAGAAGATGGCGGCGGAACCGGATTTGAGGTCGGTGCGCTTCCAATCGGCATCGCTAATTTTTTCGCAAATGGTGAGATCGCCCGAGGTTTTGAGGGCGGAACTGAGGCCGAGGACAACGAAGGGCACGATGAAGCGGGCATCGAAATCGAAGCCGGGAAGGACCATGGAGGGAATGCCGATCCATGGGGCGTCGGCGACACGCTGCCAGAGCTTGGCGTTGACCATGCCGGTGTAGCCGCAGACGGCATAGCCGGCGATTAAAGTGATCAGCGTGCTGAAGAGCCGGAGCTTTCCCTTGCTCCACACGGTGAGAGCGGCAAGGAGGCCCAAGGAGCCCGCCGCGATGACGATGTGCATCGGGTTGGGGGCCTGATCCAGTTTCTCCATACCGAGGAAGCGGGTGACGGCGAGGGAAGCTTGAGAGGCGCCGACCATGAATGCGATGAGACCGACGACTTCGGCGGGGAACATGAAGCGCCAGCGAGGGAGTAGGCGGGAGAGTAAGGCCACCGAGACGGCGGTGACGAGGGTCATGCCGGAGAGCAGGCGGAGACCGCCGACGCGGGTGACCATTACGGCCGGGGCGATGAAGGAGCTGAAAGCGGCGGCGGGGAGGAGGTGGCCATAGCCGATGAGCGGGAGGCGGCTGGCGACCAGGATGGAGGCGATGCCGGAGACGACCAATGTCGCGACGATCATGGTGTCGAGCTGCGCGCCGCCGGCGCCGACGCTGGCGAGGACGGCAACGGGGAGGGTGACTTTACTGGCGGATTCTATGGCGTGCTGGAAGCCGAGAACGATGGTTGTAGCGAGCGGGGGAGTGTCGTTGGTGGCGTAGATCAAGTTGGCGGGCTTGCGGTGCTCGCGGGGTGGGCGCTTTCTTGCTCCGCCGGATGGAGAAGGCGAGAATTTTCGAAGGAGCGAGGTGAGCATCGGTAGCTGCTTGGAGACTTCGAAGTGTAGCAATCGCTTGTTACATTCGCGTTGCATTTGGCGATTGCGTATAATCGAGGACTGCGCCCGGTGGGAGGGCGTTAACCGTTGTTGGATGGAGTCGCGAAGATGCCCTTGGATATTTCAGTGGAGACGCTCTCGAACTTACAGGTGGTAAGCCTGCGGGGAAGGTTGGATTCGGCGGGGACGCCGGCGCTGGAGAGCTCGATGAACGAGTTGATCGCGGCGGGCGGGAAGCGGGTTGTGATCGATTGCTCTGAGTTGCGCTACGTGAGTAGTGTGGGGCTAGGGGTGTTTGTGAGTTCGGCGAAGGCGCTGGAGGCGAACGGCGGGAGATTGAGCTTTGCCGCGCTGAACCAGCATGTAAAGTCTGTGTTTGAGATGGTTGGGTTTAGCGCGATTTTTGTCATCCACCATTCGGCGGAGGAGGCGGTGGCGGAGGGGTAGGGCGGAGGGGTAGGGCGGAGGGGTAGGGCGGAGGGAAACGTCGACGGCAGGAGGAGATGGTGAACGCGGTCGGAATCGAACCGACAACCTATTGATTAAGAGTCCGAACTTCGACTTGCCGCCCAGTATTGTGGAATGCTCCAGACTCAATAAAAACAGGCCTTTCATCGCAGTAAGTCTCTTGCAGTATCGCCTGATAGTTTCGCCGTTGGGGTCAAGATTGGGGTCAAAAGGTGGACCGCCAGAAATGCGATCCGGTGCCTGTCAAATATGCCTAGGATGAC
>JANXUM010000072.1 GCA_025356215.1 Bryobacter sp.
AAACTCCCCACCGCCCGCCCCCGCCCAAACTCCCCCTTCCCCCCCAGGAGAATAATCGCCAGTGGTCCCTCCACTGCTGACACCCAAGAAATCGAGACACCCTAAAATGGAAGACTTACAAACTCCCGAAATAGAAACGACAATTCCTCACACCCCCAACCCCAACCGCCAACGAGCGGGCTCAGCCAACGGCAAACTCGGAGCAAACAAGAAAACCCCCGAAGGCCGCACAACCTCGGCCAAAAACGCCACCAAGCACGGCCTAACCGCCAAGCAATTCAACCTCCTCGACTGCGAGACTCCCCAAGGCTACGCCCTCTTCGAATACCGTCAAATGGACGCCCTCCGCCCGCGCGACTACCACGAGTTCCTATTAGTCAAAAAACTGGTCGACGCCCGCTGGGCCATCGAGCGCGCCGAACACATGCAAATCGCCGCTCTCAATCGTCAATTCGACAAGCTCCGCCGCCAACCCGGTGCCGGAAAAGAAAAAGAGGTCGACTACACCTACTTCCAGGCTTTCGAAGCCCTCGCCGGCACCAATTCCGGCTTCACCCTCCTCCAGCGCTACCTCTCCCAGCACCACCGCATCGCCAGCCGCGCCCAGGCCGAACTCCTCGCCTACCGCAAAGCCAACCCCACCCCCTCCGCCCCCTTCGACTGGCAATCCTTCGTCATTTCCCCCACCGAAATCGGCGAACTTCCCGCTCACCTAACAGGCGAACCAGAAGACGCACCCGCCGAAACTCCCGAATTTCCAAACGAAGGTAAGCTCCGATCTCATTTTGTTTCAAAGGTTTACATAGGCCCCGATTCTAAACCAGCCAAAGCTTCCATCCCACCTGCACACCTTTTTGACACACACTGCGATCACGCGCTAAACTGGTGAAGTTGACTATTTTTAGAGGGAGACCCGAAACGTCATGAAAACTCACGTTCCCTCCGGAAAAGACGTCAGTCGTAAATGGCACATCATCGATGCGGAAGGCGCCACCCTTGGCCGCCTGGCTACCAAAGCCGCTCGCATCCTGATGGGCAAACATAAGACGACTTACACGCCTTATCTGGACATGGGCGATCACGTGATCGTCATTAACGCTGCAAAAGTGCGCCTGACCGGCAATAAAGTCGAACAGAAGGTTTACTACTACCACACCGGTTATCCGGGCGGGTTGAAGGCGACCGGCGCGCGCGACATGCAGAACACCAAACCGGCTCGCATGATTGAACTGGCTGTCAAGGGCATGCTGCCCAAAAACACTCTGGGCAAACATATGGGCACTAAATTGAAAGTCTACGCAAACGACCGTCATCCTCATCAGGCCCAAAAGCCCGAGTCGATCGCCGCCGTTTCCGAAAAGATCTAAGAAAGGGTATCAGTGGCTAGTTTGAATCAGTTTATTGGAACCGGACGCCGCAAGACCTCAACGGCTCGCGTATTTTTGCGTCCTGGTAAGGGCGACATTACCGTCAATCACCGCGCCCTCGAGCACTATTTCCACACGGAAACGGCCCGCGCCATCGTGCGCCAGCCTTTGCTCGCCACAGAGACGGCCGACAAGTTTGACGCTCTCATTCTTGCCGACGGCGGTGGCTTCACGGGTCAAGCAGAAGCCTGTCGGTTGGGCGTTGCGCGCGCATTGCTGGAGTTCAACGCTGAACTTCGTCCCAAGCTCAAAGAGCTGGGCATGCTCACGCGCGATCCCCGCGCCAGCGAGCGTAAGAAGTACGGTCAAAAGGGCGCGCGCAAGCGATTCCAGTTCTCCAAGCGCTAATCCGCTTCGATTACACCGTGCATATTTAGAGATCGTCTTAACCAAGTAAAGGACTTGTCATGCCTTCGATTTCCATGAAAGAACTCCTCGAAGCCGGCGTTCACTTCGGGCACCAGACTAAGCGCTGGAATCCAAAGATGAAAGAGTACATCTTTGGCGAACGCAACGGAATTTACATCATCGACCTTCAGAAGACCCTCAAGCTCTTCAAGGACGCCATGCGCTATGTAGGCGAAATGGCCGCTCAGGGCAAGAATGTCCTGTTCGTCGGAACCAAACGTCAAGCTCAAGAGGCCATTGCCGAAGAGGCCGGTCGCTGCGGGATGTATTACATCAATAACCGCTGGCTCGGTGGCCTGCTCACCAACTTCCTCACCGTCAAAGGTTCGATCAAGCGCTTGCGCGAACTCGAAACCATGTCCACGGAAGGCACCTGGGGCAGCCGCTCGAAAAAGGAAATTTCCCGCCTCGAGCGCGAGCGCAAGCACCTCTCGCAAAACCTCATCGGTATCAAAGACATGCCCGGCCTCCCGGACGTCATCTTTGTCGTCGACTCCTCCAAAGAGTCGATCGCCGTCAAGGAAGCGCGCCGCTTGAACATCCCTGTCGTCGGCGTCGTCGATACCAATTGCGACCCCGATGAAGTGGACTACGTGATCCCCGGCAACGATGACGCACTGCGCGCCATCAAGCTCTTCACTTCCAAAATTGCCGACGCCGTCATCGAGGGCCGTGCCCTCGCCACCGAGCACGACTTCCAGACCGCCGCCGCCAACCTCATCACCGAGGAGGAGAATCCAACCTCCATCGACATGAGCAACTACGCGCAATACGTCGACCCGAAGTATTCCGAAGAGTTGATGAGCGAAACCCTCATCAACGATCTCGACCTTCCGTCGATGTCGCTGCCCAAGAAGGCTGTGGAGAGCGAAGAAGCTGCTCCCGTAGTCGTCGAAGCCGCCAAAGCTGAATAAGCCCAAACGACTAACAGTACTGTAATCAAACCGCGAAAGGTAGAGGTGTAACTATATGGCGGAAGTAACCGCTCAACTCGTAAAACAACTGCGCGAGCGCACCGGAGCGGGCATGATGGATTGCCGCAACGCGCTCGTTGAGGCCAACGGAAATCTTGACGACGCCGAGGTTGTCCTGCGCAAGCGGGGTGCCGCGGCGGCCGCCAAGAAGGCCACCCGTTCGGCAAAGCAAGGTCTGATCATCGTCGAGATCGCCAAGGACGCCAAGTCCGCTGTCATCGTCGAGATCAACTGCGAATCGGACTTCGTCGCCCGTACGGACGACTTCCAGTCCTTCGCCGTCGCCATCGCTCAGCACATCGCCTCGTCGTCGGCCGCAACGCCCGCCGCTCTCTACACTGAGGCCCTGCTCTCAGACCCCGCCGTCACGGTCGAAGATTTCGTCAAGTCCAAGATCGCCAAGCTCGGTGAGAACATCGTCGTCGCTCGCTTTGAGCGCGTCAAGGTCGATAACGGCGTCGTTGCCAGCTACATCCATCCGGGTAGCCAGTTGGCCGTCGCCATCGCCCTCACCACTGCCGGTGAGCCCACCCATGAGGAGTTCTCGGCCCTCGGTCGCGATCTCGCCATGCAGGTGGCCGCCGCCGACCCTCGCTACATCCGTCGCGACCAGGTTGAGGAAGCTCACCTCGCAAAAGAAGCCGAGATCGCCCGCGATCGCGCGCGAAACGAAGGCAAGCCCGAGAAGATCCTCGACAAGATCGTCGAAGGCCGTCTCACCAAGTTCTACGAGGAAGTCTGTCTCATTGAGCAGCCCTTCATCAAGGACAACTCGCTCACCGTCACTGAGCTCGTCAAGCAAAAGGGCGGTGTCGTGGGCGGCGCAATCGAGGTCGCTCACTTCGTCCGCTTCAAGGTCGGCGAGACCCAGGGCCCCGAAGAAGCGGCAGCGGAATAACAACCATGCCAAGCTACCGGCGCATTGTCTTAAAGCTCTCGGGCGAAGTCATGGCCGGCCCGCAAGGCTTCGGTATTGACAACGATACCGTTAACGCCTTTGCTAAAGAGATCTCCGAGGTCCACAAGCAAGGCATCGAAATCGGTCTGGTCGTCGGCGGCGGAAACATCTTTCGAGGTGTGAACGCCGCCGCCAAATCGATGGATCGCGTCTCGGCAGACCACATGGGCATGCTCGCCACAGTGATCAACGGCCTGGCTCTGCAAGACGCTCTCGAACGCGCGGGATCGCCCACCCGCCTGATGACTGCCATCCAAATGGCCGCTGTCGCGGAACCCTACATCCGCCGGCGCGCCGTCCGGCACCTCGAGAAAGGCCGCATCGTCCTCTTCGCGGCTGGCACCTCCAATCCCTTCTTTTCAACGGACTCGGCCGCCGCCCTGCGCGCCCTAGAGATCCATGCCCAGATCCTCGCCAAGGCCACCAAGGTTGATGGCGTCTACGATAAAGACCCCATGAAGCACTCCGACGCGGTCCGCTTTGAGACCATCACCTATACAGAGGTGCTCTCGCGCGGCTTGCGCATTCTCGACGCTTCCGCCGTCGCCATGTGCCGTGATAACAATCTGCCCATTTCGGTATTCAATTCGAACATCCGGGGCAATATAATGCGAATGGCTCTTGGAGAGCAAATCGGAACCCTGATTCACGAAGTCAAATGAGCGAAACACTTACCACCACCAAACAAGTTGAGACAACTGCGAAGACGCGCATGGAGAAGGCCCTGGCCGACTTGGCGCACGCAATGACGGCGGTCCGCACCGGTCGCGCCAATGCCAGCATGCTTGAGAACGTCCGTGTTGATTACTTCGGCACCCCGACGCCGGTCAACCAGGTTGGCACCGTCAGCGTTCCCGAGGCTGGCATGCTCACCATCGCGCCCTGGGACGCGTCGCTGATCCCCGCCATCGAGAAAGCAATCCGCGTCGCGGAACTGGGCTTGAACCCATCCAACGACGGCAAGCTGATCCGTTTGCCCGTGCCGATGCTCAATGAGGAACGACGTAAGGAATTGGCCAAGAAACTGCACGTCATGGCCGAAGACCACCGCGTTGCTCTGCGCAACATCCGCCGCGACGCCAACGAACAGGTCAAAAAGTTGATGAAGGACAAGGCAATCAGCGAGGACGACGAAAAGCGTTCGCTCGACGAAATCCAGAAGCTGACCGACGGCTACACCAAGAAGCTGGACGACTCGGCCAAAGCCAAAGAAAAAGACATCATGGAGATCCGCTAACTAGCGGTCGCTGTAATTCTGCTGGTAGTAGTCGCGATAAGCGCCGCTTTTAACTCGGGCCACCCAATCGAGATTGGCCATGTACCATTCGATGGTCGACTTTAGACCTAAATCGAAATTCATCTGAGCGCGCCACCCCGTGGCGCGCTCAATTTTTTCGCTCGTGATCGCATAGCGCCGGTCATGGCCGGGCCGGTCCGTGACGGTCTTTAGCAGCGAGGTCGGCTTGCCCGTCAGCGCGAGGATTCTGTGGACGACATCGAGGTTCGCCAGCGCGCGGCTACCGCCAATGTTGTAGATCTCGCCAGGACTGCCCTTGGCCAATACAGCATGGATCGCCCGGCAGTGGTCGTCGACGTAAAGCCAGTCGCGCACCTGCTGGCCGTCTCCGTAGATCGGCAGCGGCTGGTCCTCAAGAGCGTTCGAGATCATCAGCGGAATCAGCTTCTCGGGAAACTGGTTCGGCCCGTAGTTATTCGACGCCCGCGTAACCATGACTGGCATCTTGAAGGTCTTGTAGTAACTAAGGGCAAGTAAGTCGCTAGCGGCTTTGGATGCCGAGTAAGGGCTCGAGGCACTGATCGGATACTGCTCGTCGGCGTCCAGAGGCTCGGGGATGCTGCCGTAGACCTCGTCGGTCGACACATGCACAAAGCGCGCCACGCCCTGCCGCTTGGCCGCCTCCAGAAGTTGAAAAGTGCCCATGAAATTGGTCGTTACGACCGGTTCGGGCGAAAGGATGCTGCGGTCGACGTGGCTCTCGGCGGCAAAGTGTACGACGGCGTCCGGCTTGTGTTGTGCGAAAACCTCGGCCACCGCCGCCGCGTCGCGTATGTCGGCCCGGACAAAGGAGTGACCCGGGTGCCGCTCGACGGAGGCGATGTTTTCTAAGTTGCCGGCGTAAGTCAGACTGTCTACGTTGACTAAGCTGTGTTGGGCCCCGTCGCCCAAGGTCAGGCGGACAAAGGCCGAGCCGATAAAGCCCGCCCCGCCCGTTACCAGGATCTTCATTTGTGCTGGGTTTCCCAATCGTAGGCGATGGCCGGGTGGTTGTAAGGGATGCGCCCCTCGTCGGCCGGGTTGTATTGGCGGTCGGTGATGTAGACCAGCATCCCGGCCTCGGGGCTGACCACCTTATAGCCGTGTGCCACCCCTGGCGGGATGACGATGCGAACGGGCTTCAGCGCCCCACAGTAGATGGTGTTCTTGACCCGAAAGGTTGGCGAGTCCTCACGCAGGTCCACCAGGCCGACCTGGAAGACGCCCATCACCGGAACCCAATAGTCAGTCTGGTGGCGGTGTATGTGGAAGGCCTTGATCGTGCCCGGGTAGCTGAGCGCCGCTGAGACCTGAGTGCTGGCGGCCGGGAAGGGAGCGACAAGCCCCTCGCCCAAACGGGCGATCTCAAGGAAGTAGCCGCGGTCGTCCGGGTGCAGCGAGTAGGGCTCGATCTGGACGCCGTCGATGGCGCCGGCGGTGGCCCGAACGATCGTGCCGATACCGGCTGGCGCGGCCTCAGCCCAGGCGTCGGGCATCAGAATTTTCGGTTCGCTCATTGCTTGTGTTGGGTCTGGGCAACCAGATTGGCGGCGCGAAGCAGGGATTCAAAGGTCCCAGCGTCCGTCCACCAGCCGTCTAGGAAGTCGTAGGTCATCGAGCCTTCGCGGATATAGAAGTTGTTGACGTCGGTGATTTCGAGCTCGTTCCGGTCGCTCGGGATCAGCTTGTTGACCTTGTCAAAGACCGTGCCGTCGTACATGTAGATGCCCGTGACCGCGTAGTTGCTCTTGGGCCGCACCGGCTTTTCTTCGATGCCTACGATCTTTTCTCCACGCATTTCGGCCACTCCGAAGCGCTCGGCGTCCTGGACTTCCTTGAGCAGGATCTTGGCCCCGCGCTCTTGCTTGCGAAAGGCGTCCGCTGCCGAGCGGATGTCCTTCTCGATGATGTTGTCGCCCAGGACCACGCAGATCTTATCGCCGTCGGCGAAGTGCTCGGCGAGGCTGAGGGCGTCGGCGATGCCGCCTTCGCCGTCCTGGTAGGCGTAGTTGAGGTGCTTCAGACCGAAGTCCTTGCCATTGCCCAGAAGGCGCAAAAAGTCGCCGGAATTGCGCCCGCCAGTGACCACCATGATCTCGTCGATCCCAGCCGCGACAAGCGTCTGGATCGGATAGTAGATCATCGGCCGGTCATAGATCGGCATCAGATGCTTGTTAGTGACTTTGGTGAGCGGGAATAATCGGCTACCGGTGCCGCCCGCTAAGACTACGCCCTTCATTTCGTTTCATTATAGGGTATGCGTTTTGTCCTATTGATCCTGACGGCCCTTGCGGCCCAATCTCAGAACGTTGTTTCGCTGTCTCCGGGCGGCAACGGGGCGGGCCTGATGCCGCTTCTGAAAGTCCGCTTTTCAGCCCCGGTGGATCCAGAGGCGATGCGCTCGCGGGTCTCGATTCGCTGGGGAGCCAGTGCCCAGACGGTGGGCTTTACGACGTACCCGGTTGGCTATGTGATGCCGATTAACGAGGTCGCCTGGGACCCGGCAACCAACACGATGTACGCCAAGCCCGATGAGCAGCTCGACCACGACCGCGATTTCGAGCTGGTCGTCAGCGGCCCGGGCGAGACGACCTTGGCCACCTCGCGCTTCCATACGCGCAACGTGACCAGCACTCTGCTGGTCCGTGAGCTTGGGCCGGCGGCCTCGATCCGGCGCGTGGTGCCTCGGGTGTTCGACCTGGCCGAGGTCAAGGCGATCACCTCGCTCAACCAGACGAGCGCCAACCCGGCGGCGGCGTTGAGCGCTCAGCCCTTTCCGGTAGATCCGACCTTTGTGACAGGACTGGGGTTGCGCCGCTTGGTCTTCATGCGCTACACGTCACCGCGTGGCGACTCGGTGGACGTGCATGCCTGGATCCCGACGGCGCCGAAGCCAGTTGGCGGCTACCCGGTGACCTTGGTTGGCCATGGCTTCGGCGACAGCCGGCTGTACGGGCCCTCGTTTATCGCGACGTCGGTGATCGCCAATTCGGTGGTGATGGCCATCGATGCGGTGGGCCACGGCTATGGCCCTGGTTCGCAGGTGCGCTTTGACATGCTGGACGGCACGTCGGTCAACGTCCCGCTGTCGGGGCGGGGGCGCGACGCGGACGGTGACGGTAGGATCGACCCGGGCGAGGGCTGCATCTTGATCTCGCCGGGAAATCCTGAGTTCTCCAATAGCTGCTTTCGGGAGACGGTGCTGGACTACCGCAAGCTGGTACGCGAGATCCAGTGGGGCATCGACCTTGACGGCGACGGGACCAACGACCTGGACGCCAATCGGATTCGATACATCGGTCAATCCTACGGCGCGATGTACGGCACGATCCTGGTGGCGGTGGAGGGTGGGATTGAGGCGGCGGTGCTGAACGTGGGTGGCGGCAGCAGCTTAGAGGTATTTCGACGCGGGGCAACTACAAGCGCGCAGCTACAGGGCTTTGTCGCCGTGTCGGCACCGGAGCTTGCGGGCGTGCCTGATCCATTGATCGGGCGCTGGCAGCCGGTCGTGAGACTTAGCAACCCTCGCACGGGGGCATACCTTGAGTTCATTGACTCGATCGCGACGATCGCGGCGGACGCAAACCCGGCGTCGTTCGCTCCATTTCTCAAACAGGCAACACTTTATGGCAACCCGATTAAGCGGGTGCTATTCCAGTACGCCGTAGGCGACCAGACGGTTGCCAACGTGACGACGGGGCAACTGCTGCGGGCGGCGTTTGAGTACGAACTGGTGTCGGTTTACCGGCACGATTTAGCGCGGGCGGAGGCCCCGGGGCTACCGGAGAATCCACACACCTTTTTGGCCGCGTTCGGCACCTTTGACCAACCGCAAGCGCTGATCATTGGGCTTGCCGCACTTACACAAGCCGGGCAGTTTTTGAGCTCTGGCAAGCGGGAGGTTCCGGATGTAAATGTGCTGGTCCGCTTGGCGTTTAAGCAGAACCTGTTTGAGGTGCCGTCCAGCTATAATTGACCATGATCTTTGAGCGAGGGGTGGTCTAGCATTGGCGCATCGAATCCTTGTTGTTGACGATGAACCAGACTTGGAGACCTTGGTATCTCAGCGATTCCGGAAGCGGATCCGCAGCGAGGAATTGACGTTTCTGTTTGCTGGCAACGGCGAAGAAGCGCTGGTGAAGGCGGCGATGGAGCCCGGCGTGGACGTGGTGCTGACCGACATCAACATGCCCGTGATGGATGGGCTTACGCTTTTATCCAACTTGCGCAAAGCGCATCCGTTGGTCCGCTCTGTAGTCGTGTCGGCCTACGGCGACATGCAGAACATACGCACGGCCTTGAATCGCGGTGCCTTTGACTTTGTGACCAAGCCAATCGATTTCGCCGATCTCGAGGTGACGCTCGACAAGGCGATTGGGGAATCGATCCTTTACAAGCAGGCGGCGCGGGATCGCGACTCGCTATTGGGGATGCACCGGGAACTCGATTTGGCGCGAGGTATGCAGGAGTCGCTTGTGCCGAGTCAGTATCCGGTGCATGCGCGCTTTGAGGTGCATGGAGCGATGATCCCGGCATTGCAGGTGGGCGGGGATTTATTTGACTTCTTCCTGCTGAAGGACGGCAGACTGGCGTTCAGCATCGGTGACGTTTCGGGCAAGGGAATTGCCGCAGGGCTGTTTATGGCTGTCAGCCGAACGCTGTTGCGAGTATCCGGGGGACAGATGTTGCCGCCCAATGAAGTGCTCAAGGAGATGAACCGGTTCTTATGCCACGAGAAGGCGACGCACCTCTACTTGACGTGCTTCTACGCGACGCTGGACTTGGACACCGGCGTCCTGCAGTACAGTCGCGCAGCACACAATTCGCCGTATCTTGTTCGGGCAACGCCCGGTGCATCGGGGAAGCGAGTGGAGGAGCTTGAGGCTGGGGGAGGGCTGCCATTGTCGCTGTTTGACTTTGCAACTTACGAGGCGGTGATGGTGCAGATGCAGCCGGGGGACTGCCTGGTGATGTTTACCGACGGCGTGACGGAGGCGATGAACCACGATCACGAGTGTTATGGCGAGGAGCGGCTGGTGCCTCTGCTGGAGCAACAGACGGCTGAGGTGCCGGTGCAAGAGATCGTCAAGGCGATCGTGGACGGCGCGCAGACCTTTGCCAATGGCGCTCCTCCTTCGGACGACATTACGGTGCTGGCCATCCGCTATTTGGGCAATCACTAGTGGGACTGATGAGGTTAGCAGCGGTTTGGGCATTCCTTAGCGCCGGAGTGGTTTTGGCAACCGAAGCCGGGGTGCCATTTGTTAAGTGGTTCAGCCCGCAGGATTATGGCGGGAGCCAGCAGGTTTGGTCATTTCAGCAGGACGAGCGTGGGTTGTTGTACGCGGGCCTGAGCAATGGCTTACGAGAGTATGACGGGACGTCCTGGCGGGCGATTGCGACACCTCACAACTCGACCGTGCGGGGCCTGGCGCGTGGGCAGGACGGGCGGATCTATGTGGGCGAGGTGGGCGACTTTGGCTACCTGGAGGCGGACTCCAAAGGCGAGATGAAGTTTAAGTCGTTGCTTGAGTATGTTCCCAAGGAGGACCGCAATTTTCAGGATGTGCGGAAGATCCATCCGGCGGCCGAAGGGATTTACTTTCAGAGTCTCGAGCGACTCTTTCTTCTGACCCCGGACGGGAAGGGCTGGCGCACGAAGGTGTGGGAGCCGCGCACGCGCTTTCGGAATTCGTTCTTTGTGGGCGGCAAGCTGTACGTCACGATGACGGGGGTGGGATTGCACCGGATGGATGGGGGGAAGCTGGAAAAGCTGGAGAAGCTTGCGGGGTTGAAGCTGGAGCAGTCTCCAGAGGCGACCGTGGCGGCACTTCTGCCCTATGAGAAGCAACTGCTGTTGGGCACTGTCGATGGCCAGTTTCAAATTGTTGACGAGCGAGGGGCGCGGCCTTTTGCCGTGGCACCGGGACCTTGGAATAAGTTGGGGATTTCTGGTGCCGGGGCGACGATCCTGAGCGATCAGACGATTGGGGTGGGGACGCGGGGCGGGGGCTTTCTGATGATCGACCGGAATGGGCAGAACCGCGGCTATCTGGACCGAAGCGCGGGGATTCCGTCGGAAGGAGTGCTGGCGGTGTTTAGCGACCGTGTGGGCACGGTGTGGCTGGGGCTACAGAACGGCATCGCGAAGGTAGAAGTGGCTTCGCCGTTTTCGGAGTTTGGCCGCCCGGCGGGCATGTCGGCAGCGGTGAACGCGATCTTACGGCATCGGGGGGTGTTGTATGTGGCGACCTTTGTTGGACTGAAGTATTTCGACACGGCGTCGGGTGAGTTTCGGCCAGTTAAAGGTATGGAGACGCTTGGGGTGGTAAGCCTGTTAGCTCATGGCGACAGGCTTCTTGCCGCTGCCGGACGCGACGGACTCTTTGAGGTGACCGGGACAACGGTGAAGCCACTGGCGCAGGCGGCGGTGTACAACACGATGGCGAATTCGCGGCAAGACCCGGACCGCGTATGGTTGGGGACGCGGGCGGGCCTGGCCTCGATTCGCTTTGACAAGTCAGGTAAGTGGACGAACGAGGGGCCGGTGGCTGAGACGCCGGAGGTGCGGAGCATTGTGGAACCGGAGGCGGGGACCTTGTGGCTGGGGACCCAGGCGCGGGGGGTGGTCCGGGTGCGCTTTCCGGGTGGTCCGAGGGACTTGCCCGAAGTGAAGCGATTTAGCAAAGAGGATGGGCTGGCCGCAGATGGCGGCGTGAGCGTGCATCAGGCGGCGGGGAAGGTGGTGTTTGCCTCAGCGATGGGTGTGCGCGAGTTTGACGCGGCAACGAGCAAGTTTATTCCCTCGCGAATGTTTGGGGCGATCCCGACCGGCGGATCGGCCGAGGAGTTTAGCGTGGTGCAGGACGCCAAGGGAAATGTTTGGGCGAATTTTGGTGTGCGGCCAGTCGTGTTGGCCAAGCAGAATCCGGGTGGCTATCTGGCGGACGAGAGCCGGTTGCGTCGGATCGGCGACGGGCAGGTTTTTGCGATGGCGGTTGAGGAAAACGGGATCGTGTGGCTGGGCGGGTTGGATCGGTTGTTTCGTTACGATCCGAGCAAGGCGCGGAAGAGCGGCGATGGCTTTCCGTCGTTGATTCGCCGAGTAACGGCGGGCGACAAAGAGCAGAAGGTGTTGTTTGCCGGCGGAGGCGCGCCGCCGGGGCAGCCGGCGATCGAATATCGGGACAACAAGCTGCGCTTTGAGTATTCGATCGCCAGTTTTGAGGACCCCACGAAGAACCAATATCAGAGCACGCTGGAAGGCTTTGACCCGGATTGGTCGGCGTGGACGACGGAGACGCGGCGGGATTATACGAACCTGCCGCCGGGACATTTTTTGTTCCGATTGAAGGCGAAGAACCTGTTGTCGGAAGAGGGTGCGGCCGCTTCGTTTGCGGTGGAGATTGCGCCTCCGTGGTACAGGACGTGGTGGGCGTATGTACTTTATGCGCTGGGTTTGGCTTCCTTTGGGTTTGCGACCAACAGGGTGATGCAGGGTCGGGTTGTGGCGCGCGAGCGACAGAAGTCGATATTGCTGGAGGCTCAGTTGCGGGCCGAGACGGCAGCGGCCGAGGCCAAGACGCTGCAGGCCGAGAACGACCGCAATCGCAACGTACAGGAGCTGAGCGAGATTGGTAAAGAGATTACTTCATCGCTGGACCTGGACACGATCTTTCATAAGCTGTATGAGCATGTGAATCGACTGATGGACGCCTCGGTGTTTGGCGTGGGGCTTTATGACGAGCAGCGGCATGAGATTGAGTACAGGCTGGCGCTGGAGAACGGGAAGCCGTACCCGCGCTATACGCGCGACACGAAGAACCCGAATCAGTTTCCGGTGTGGTGTATCGAGAACCGCAAGCCGGTGATTATCAACGACGTCCAGACCGAATACAAGAAATACATAGCCAGTTACGAAGACCAGAGGCGCACGTTGGTGGACGGGACGGAGACGTCGCCGCCCGTGTCGCTTTTATATTCGCCGTTGATGATGAAAGATCACGTGATGGGCGTGATTACGGTACAGAGCTTTAAGAAAAATGCTTATTCCGAGTATCATGCCGACTTACTGGAGAACTTAGCTTCTTACACGTCGATCGCACTGGACAACGCGGACGCTTATCTGCATTTGAAAACGGCGCAGGATCAGTTACTAGTGCAGGAGAAACTGGCGTCGCTGGGCGCGTTGACGGCGGGGATCGC
>JANXUM010000086.1 GCA_025356215.1 Bryobacter sp.
ACACGTCTTCATTGAAGGCCAACCCTATCGTCAACTCATCGAGCTCGATGGCAAACCGCTTAGCGGTAAGGAACTCGCCAAACGCGAAGCCGCCCGCAAGGCCGAAGCCGCCCGCCGCCTCCAAACCCGTCGCGAGGAGAAGGCAACCAAGAGATTTCTACCCGGCACGCGCAACCTCCGCCTGGGCCGTATAGACGAACTCGCCGCAGCTTACAACCTCAAGGCAATTGGAGAGGAAGCCGTCGATGGCCGCATGGCTGACAAAATCCTCGCCGAACCGAATGGACAAGCCGAGACGCCACGCAAGAAAGAACTTCAGTCTTACCGGCAAACGATCTGGATCGATCGAGCAACAAAGATAGTGGCCAAGCGCCAAATCGAGGTGATCGGCCCCGATTCTGAAACCCTGCCCGGCACTCTGATCTCCATCTACTTCGCCCCCGCCAACGGCCAAGACATCTGGTTCCAGAATCGAAGCCAGTTGGATTTCCGCGCTCAAATGTTCGGCACCGTAAAGCAACGCGGTCTGCAAATGCATGAGTTCTATAACTTCAAGAAGTTCCAAGTGGAATCGACACTGACGCCGATCGAGTAAGTGAAGCCGACTTACTCCCCGCCGCCAATGCGGCACTGCGATGTGTCGCGATGTAATTGGCGCATGGCGCGGTGAACGCGACGGCCACGGCCAGCAAATCCTTGCACTTCTTGGCACTCGCCCCGCCCGTCATGTTACCCTTTCCACGCCGTTCAAGGCGCGAAGGATAAAGATCATTCCGTTGTTGGCCCATTCACCGGTTACCGCACTTCCGGCTGAGCTTCGAGGACCGGTTAGATCGCTTCCGGTGAGCGTATTCAGCCGGACAGACATATTGGTTTGTCCGGGAGCATTCCATTGAACCTCCGTCTTCGCCAGATTCCCATTCGAGTTACAGGCGGTCGGAGGGTTTGGCGTCGCCGTGATTCGAGCTTCCTGTTCCGTGCAGTTTACGCAGGCGGTGGCTTGGGCCTTGGCTTTCCCCTGGCGGTCGACTAAGAAGAACTGCGTTCGATCCGAGACCCAATTGCCCGTCTGAGCGGATGAAACGTTTGGCAGAAACCCGGTCATAACGATGCCATCTGATGTCGGTGAACCGATGCGTACCTGCACTTCGCCCGCGGTGGGGAGATTCCACCGCAGCGTTGTCGTCTGCACTCGGCACGCGTTGAAATTGGTTGGGCTAAGGGTAACAGGGTCCACAGTCGCAGATAGATCGTGGTGCCATTCGTAGGCAGACCGCAGATCTCCCGCGAAGTCGTGCCGCGACCGAAGGAGGCATTGAAGAATTCAGTGCCACCCGCTGTGCGGCCTGACTCAATCCAGTAGTCCAATGCGTTGGCTGCCGCATTCCATCGGAATGTTGCGCAATTACCGCCGAGGCGGGTGTTTGGAGCGGGGCTGGCGAGCGCGGCAGCGTCGTTTCGGATGGCCGTTCCCGGTGCCGCATCGAGCTTGAGAGTAATGGCCCCGGAATCCTCCTCATCGAATGTGGTGGCCTCAATGATGTACTCACCTGCGGCGCTGAGCACGAGATATCCACCGGCGCTCGCGGGAATCCGTGAATTCAGATCGCCTTCAGAATCATCGTCTTCAGCCACGATGTCGTTGTTCCGGAAGACGTACAAATACGTGTCCAGGGTGGGTGAGGTCAGAATGACGCGAACGCGTTCTCCAGCATCTGCCCGTGTTTTGATCGACCCGTTTCACACTCTGGATATCGCATTCAGTCTTCCAGAAGATACGTGAAAAGAACCAAAGCATGCCTTTTCACTTCACCTTGGCGGAGAGGCTTCCGCCGGCAGGTTACGACACGCCTTAAGCGATCTTTCCGACTAACCCAATCTCCGCAGTGGTCGGGGTCTCATCGTCTACAACCCCACGCGGGTGCTCGGCGGTTTCCGGCAAATTCGCCCGCCACCAATCCGCCCCCGCGTCCTCGCACCATACCTTCACATCGGTCAGCGCGCTCAACTTTCGCCGCAGCTCACGCGCGTCCTGAACCCTGTCCCCAGGCTTTTTCTCCAGTAACCGCATCACGATCGACTCCAGCCCGGCAGGCACAGTGTCGCCCAATCTCTCGCTGGGCAACTCGGGTCGCTTCTGCACATGCGCCAGCGCCATCGCCGTCGGGGTCGGCTCTTCAAACACTAGTCGCCCGGTCAATAGAAAATAAGCCACACACCCCAGCGAATACAAGTCCGCCCGCCCATCGATATTCTCCGCCCCCATGGCGATTTCGGGCGCCAGGTAAGCCGGCGTGCCCGTCGCCACGCCGTCCATCGTCAGCAAGTTCGCCTCAGCATCCGTCACCCGCGTCTTCACCAATCCAAAATCCAGCACCTTCACAAAGTCATAATGCATCCCGATCTTCGCCATCACGATGTTCTTCGGCTTGATGTCCCGATGCACCATCCCAAAGTGATGAGCTTCCTCAAGCGAGGCCGCCACCCCCTGCATCACCTTCACCACGCGGCTGGCTGGCATCGGCCCGAATCTCTCAACGATCGTCTGTAAGTCGATCCCGTCCAGTAACTCCATCACGTAGTAATAAGTGCTGTCCTTGGTCCGTCCAAAGTCATAGAGCGCCACTGTATGCGGGCTCCGCAGACTCGCCGTCGCCCGCGCCTCGCGCTCAAAGCGCTGCCGGATCAGATTCTCCTGCCGTCCCGTTGCCCCCGCCAGCACATCGCCGCGGATCAGCTTCACCGCCGCGTCGCGGGCCAGCATCGTATGTTTTGCCCGCCAGACCTCGCCCATCCCGCCCTTGCCGATCACATAGTCCAGCCGGTAGGCCCCCAGTTCTTCGGCCTTCAACTGCTTCCACTGCATCGAGAACATCCGCGCGTTCAGAATATGCATCCAGATGGCCATGATCGCGATCGGTGCGATCCAAACCACCAGCCGATTTGAAGGCAATGGAGTAAACCCGTATAGTTGTAAATTCAACCAGTAAGCGACCGGCCAAGTCAAAACGCTGAACAAGCCCGCGATCCCCGATTTCATTGGAGAATTCGGCAACAACAAACCGCACAGCGCCAACCAGATGGCCACGCCGCTATGCCCCAACACCGGGTCGGTCGGATCCCACGGAATCGCCGTCTCAAACATCGAAATCGCAAACGCAATGCTCACCTGAAAGACGATCCCCAGGTCCAGCAGCGTCTCCTTACGCACCAATCCAAATCGCTGCACCGCAAAAAAGCCCAACGATAAAGCCAGGATCCCCGCCATCGTCAACCGGATCGACAACAACTGGAACGATTGCGCAAATTCCGGCTGCAGCAACCCCTCCAGCGCCAACAACGCCACCGTCGTTACCGCGCAAAGTACGGAGATCCAGCACAGCCGCTCCGCCGCCTTCTCCACCATTGCTGGCGGTAGCTTGTACGCGCCGGGACTGGGCGTGCTCTCAACCGGGCTCGAACTGGCGCGAACAATGTCCATAACGTCTTCCTCGGTTAGACTCGCAAAACTCGGATTCGATGCAAGATATGCTAGCACTCACTAACAAACGCGCAAAGTCCCGCCGGTTCAGCTCAACGATCTACCTAAGCGCTCGGAGTGGATACGCGCCAAAAGCCGCTTCGGATGTCACAATCGCCATTTCAAGACACCGACCAGGCGGATAAACATGCACGGATCGACGAGGAGTTTCCCCTAAAACAAACAGAAGTACAACCACAATCAAAAAGTCTATCGAGCCGGCCGGGATCACCGATAAGAATCACAACCGAAAGAGTCATGCCCACGATCCAAAGCGCGCCCGCCGCCCTTGCTCACCGCTTAAACCTTCACCATCTCTGGCTGGAGGAAAACCCGGACGGAGTGCGTTTCCGCGATGAGGGCGGCTGCTGGAACGATGTCCGCGTTGAAAAGGCAGACCTGCGGGCGGCGCTCTTTACCCGCACCAGTTTCCTCGAGGCCGACCTCGCCCAATCCCGCCTCAACCTCGCCGACCTCACCTACTGCGATTTCCGGCGCGCCATCCTGACCAGCGTCGACTTCATGGGGGCAAAACTTGAACACGCCGTCCTCATGTCGTCCTACTTAAATTCCGCCGTGTTCGCCGATACCACCATCGCCGATTCCGACCTCTCCTGGGCCACGATGAAGCAGGCGATGTTCCAGTCCGCGCGCCTCACCAAAAGCCTCTTCAACAACGTCGATCTCACGCAGGCCTGCGCCCAGCAATCCCACTGGACCGAGTGCAACCTCACCGGCGCCAACTTGAAGGATGCTAATTTCATCCGCGCCACAATGAGTTTCTGCCGCCTCTACGCCATTGACGGAGAACGCGTCAATTTCACCCACGCCAAGCTTCCCAACTGCGACTTCTCCCGCTCCGAGTTAGCTTCCGCCAAGTTCAATTCCGCCGACCTGAGCAAAACGCATTGCAACGGAACACAGCTCTACCAAGCCAGCTTCCGCGAGGCGAATCTCCAGGGCACCGAATTTTTCGGCGCAAATCTCGAGGGTGCGCGCTTTGAAAACGCAAAACTTCGCGGCGCCGACCTGCGAGGTGCTAACCTCAAAAACGCCCGCGAGCTCACCAGCGACCAACTCCTGAGCGCCATCACCGATCAACGCACCACGCTCCCCTCCGGCGTCGCTGGCCCCTATGCAAAGCGCTCCGGCGCCGAGCGACCCGCCTTCCGCTAGCGCGCGTTAACGGTGAATTCACCCCAAGATCACTTCCAAACCGTCTCGAATTTTGCGACGCTCTTCTTAGGCGAGATCAACCCTCTCCCCGACTGGAGCGATTATGTACCTTCGTGCAATCAGCAGATCTCCACAAACCGTGCGTAACCCTTGGAACTCCGGAAGCTCGATGGGCGAGGAAGCCCACTTCCATTGGCGAACGGAATGGGAGACCGATGCCACTTCCGGTTTCATCGTCCAGGAGATCTACACCGTAATGAACACGACCGACTGCCGATCCGGCCGTTCACACACGGACTATTCCCGCTACTGGGAAGCCTGGCAGCTCGATGGCAGAAATTCCTTCGTCAACAACGGCTACGACATCTGGAGCATCCTGGTCGGTCGCGGACGTGGCGATTGGTCAAAAACCGGTGAGGCTTATTGGGTTTCGACCCTGGACTCCGAGGCCAGATTTACTCCTCGCGGGGCTCGGGAAGCTGGGATCCTTCTTTCCACCTACACCCAACCGCGAAGCCTGGGTCCGATCCTATGCCGTCGAAATGTCCGAGGCGTGTGGGACGCTTGCGGCTCATCGATCTTCGAGTGCTTCCATCGCCTCACCAGCCCCGCGCTCGCTCCGGGCTCGACTCCCAGGCCGAGCCCTCGCTCGGTGCCGCACCCGGCGCATCGCGCCCATCGATAGAACAGCTTCATTCACACTGTCGCCCATCCGTCGGCTGTAGTACGATCTCAACAGACTCATGTCTCTACGAATCAACGACACCGCGCCCAACTTCACAGCCGAAACCACCCACGGCACAATCGACTTTCATAACTGGATTGGCGACGGCTGGGCGATCTTGTTTTCCCATCCTAAAGACTTCACCCCGGTTTGCACCACAGAACTCGGGTACATGGCCGGCCTTGAGCCCGAATTCGCCAAGCGCAACTGCAAGATCATCGGCCTCAGCGTCGATGCCGTCGGCAACCACGCCAAATGGGCCGACGACATCGAACAAACCCAGGGCCACCGCGTCAACTACCCGATGATTGGCGACACGGATCTCCACGTTGCCAAGCTTTACGACATGCTTCCCGCCGACTCGGGCACCACCTCAGACGGCCGCACCGCCGCCAACAACGCAACCGTTCGCACCGTTTTCGTGGTCGGTCCCGACAAGAAGATCAAGCTCATGTTGATCTACCCGATGACGACTGGCCGCAACTTCGACGAGGTCTTGCGCGTGCTTGATTCCATGCAACTGACAGCCAATTACAAAGTGGCAACACCGGTCAACTGGAAACCCGGCCAGGACGTCATCATCGCTGGCTCCGTCTCGGACGACGACGCCAAGGCGATCTACCCGGACGGCTGGAAGTCGCCGCGTCCCTATCTCCGCATCGTGCCGCAGCCAGGCCCGGCCAAGAGCTAGTCGCGTATTAAAGTAGATCCAGATGGATCTACTTAAGTTGCCCTTCGCCGCGCTCATCATTACTTGTTCGCTCCATGCGCAGCGCCCATTGTCTTATGACTTGTCGCTACGCATCGATCCATCGCAGCCCACCTTCAGCGGCAGGGTGAAGGTCGAGATCGACTTCGCGGCACCGGCGCGATCGATCCTCCTCCACTCTGTCGATCTCACGATCTCCAAAGCGCGCGCCGACGGTGCCGCTGCCACCTTCAGATCCGCGCCTGATGAGCAGCTAGAAATTCAATTTGCCAATGTCCTCCCCGCGGGCGTCCACCTTGTGGAGATCGAATACTCCGCCCCGCTCAGTGACACCGCCAAGCTCGGGCCCAACCGGCGCCGCTCTGCCGCCGGCGATTGGTACGCCTTTACCACCTTCACGCCGATTGAGGCCCGCCGCGCCTTTCCCTGCTTTGATGAGCCCCGATTCAAGACACCCTTCACCTTCACCATCGAGCTCCCCCAATCGATGACCGCCGCCACCAACACTCCGGCCATCTCCGAATCCGCGCCCAAGGCTGGCTGGAAGTCCATCCGCTTCGCCCGTTCTCAATCCATCCCAACCGAAGTTGTCGCCTTTACCGTTGGCCCTTGGCAAGCAGCCATCGGCGCACCGGCGGGCTCAAAGGGGGTCCCCACTCGCATCCTCTATCCCGCTAAGGCCACCGACGGTCCCGAAGCCGCCCTTCAGGCCGCGCCCGAGTTAGTCGCCCGTCTTGAGGCTTACACCGGGCTTCCCTACCCCTGGGACAAGCTCGATCAAGTCGCCCTATTGGACAATGCCTATGGCGCGGTCGAAAATCCGGGTCTCATTACTTACAAGGGCCAGTTACTTCTGGCCAAGCCGGACGGCGTCGCAAGGATGCGCGGAACCATGGCGCATGAACTTGCCCATCAATGGTTCGGCAATTTAGTCACGCAAGCCACATGGCAGGATGTCTTCCTCAGCGAAGGTTTTGCGACCTTGATCGGCAACAAGATTGCTGAGATGGACCTGCCAGTCGCAGAGCGGGGCCGGCGTGCAGCTGAGCAGCGAAACACAATGCTCGAGCGCGACGCCAAGGCCGCTTCCCGCCCCGTGCGGGTGCCAAAAATGTTGCGCGGCGACATGAAGGACGTCTATGGTCCGGAGGTTTACCAGAAGGCTGCCTCAATCCTGAAGATGGTCGAAGGATGGATCGGTGAAGATACGATGCAGCGCGGCCTTCAGCTCTACCTCAAACGCCACGCGGGCGCGAACGCCAACGCCGCCGACCTCGGGTCTGCCCTTAAAGAAGTGTCCGGCCAGGATGTTCCCGCCGTTCTCGACTCTTTCCTCAACCGCTCCGGCGTGCCAAAGGTCGCTCTCGATCTCAACTGCAATGGCACACAGCCAGTCGTCGAAGTTTCCGTCGCCGACGGCTGGACCGCGCCCGTCTGCGTTCGCTCACCCTCTGGCCGTTCCTGCAGGCTGGTTCGGGGTCATGATTCTCTCGCGCTCAATGACGCAAGTTGCCCCGCCTGGCTCATCCCCAACGCAGGCGGCACCGGTTACTATCGCTCTACACTCAACCACGGCCCAAACGGCCCGTCGCCCAGTAGCCCGATGGAATCCATCGCGCTACTGGGCGACCTGAAGTAGTTCTAACGCCGCTTAGGCACGCTTGATCAAGCGCAGCAAGAATAGCAGCAGCACGGCTCCGATCGTCGCGACAATCAGCGATCCCAGCAATCCGCCGCCGGCCGATACACCCATGACTCCAAATACCCAGCCGCCGAGCAGCGCGCCGACCACGCCGACCACTAAGTCGCCCACTAAGCCAAAGCCTCCGCCCTTCATCAACTGCCCTGCCAACCAGCCAGCGGCGATTCCGATCAAAATAAACCAGATCAATCCATCGTTCATAGTTTTCTCCTTACTTTCGAACCTTTAGACGCTATCACTTTCGAAGTGTTACAGGAAGCCCTGATATCTTATTTCTGATGCCCATCTCAACTGTCAATCCAGCCACGGGGCAGACGCTTCGCGTCTTCGACGCCCTCTCCGCGCGCCAAATCGAAGAGAAACTCTCATTGGCTCAATCCGCCTTCCCCGCCTGGCGCCAAGTATCCTTTGCCCATCGCGCCGGGCTTCTGAAAGCCACCGCCCAATTACTCGAAGCCGAGAAACTCCAACTCGGCCGCTTACTGACTCAAGAAATGGGCAAGACCCTCGTTTCCGCGATCGCCGAGGTCGAGAAGTGCGCAATCGGCTGCCGCTACTTCGCCACTCATGCCGAGGCGATGCTCGCTCCAACCGCCGCTCCCAGCGCCGCCACCAGTAGCTTCATACAGTACGTCCCGCTTGGCGCCATCCTCGGTGTGATGCCCTGGAATTTTCCGTTCTGGCAAGTCTTCCGCTTCGCCGTCCCCGCGCTGATGGCGGGCAACACCGTCCTGCTGAAACACGCCTCCAACGTCCCCCAGTGCGCCCTTGCCATTGAAGATATCTTCCGCCGCGCCGGTCTACCCGAGGGCGTCATGCTGACTCTCCTGATTGAGGCCGATCAAGTCGAGGAGATTGCCAAAGACCCTCGCATTGCCGCCATCTCGCTCACGGGCAGCGAACCCGCTGGCCGCTCCGTCGCCACCGCCGCCGCCTCCGTCATCAAAAAATGCGTTCTCGAACTTGGAGGCAGCGACGCGTTTATCGTCATGCCCTCCGCCAACATCGAGCTAGCCGCCGCCACCGCCGTGAAGGCCCGCGTGATCAACAACGGACAAACTTGTATCGCCGCCAAACGATTCATCGTGGACACCGCGATATACGACCGCTTCTCCGCCCTCTTCGTCGATGGGATGCGCAATCTGCAAGTCGGAGACCCTGTCCTCCCCGCCACCCAACTCGGCCCCCTGGCCAGCGCCAAACTGCGCGATGACTTACACGGCCAGGTAACAGCCGCGATCGAGGCAGGAGCCAAACTCCTCACCGGCGGCCACCTGATCGACGGCCCAGGCTTTTATTACCAACCGACGGTCTTGGAAGAAGTCCCGCGCAACTCCCCCAGCTTTCACGAAGAATTCTTCGGCCCCGTCGCGATGCTCTTTCGAGCCCGCAACTCGGCACACGCCCTTGAGATCGCCAACGATTCCCCCTTCGGCCTCTCCGCCTCGGTCTGGACCCAAGACGCCGGGGAACGCGACTTCTTTGTCCATCATCTCGAAACGGGCATGATCTTCGTCAACGCGATCAGCGCCTCCACACCCGAGCTCCCTTTCGGTGGCATCAAGCGCAGCGGCTATGGACGCGAACTCGGCGAACTTGGTATCCGCGAGTTCGTCAACATCCAAACCGTCTGGATCGGCTAACTCAAAATCTCGCTAATCACCCGCCCACCGATGTCGGTCAGCTTCTTGTATCTGCCAGCACTCAAGTAAGTCAAGCGATTCTGGTCTAGCCCCATCGCCCGCAGAATAGTTGCGTGTATGTCGCGCACCGGCACTTCTTCCGCCGCCGCGCGAACCGAAAAGTCGTCCGTGTCCCCAAAAGTCGCTCCCGGCTTGATCCCGCCTCCCGCCATCCACACCACCAGTCCATACTGATTGTGATCGCGCCCCGGTTTATCGGTCGTCAAATTGTTGTCAAACGGTGTGCGCCCCATCTCTGAGGCCCAAACCACCAGCGTCGAATCCAGCAACCCACGCGACTTCAGATCCTTCAAGAGCCCCGCCACCGGCCGGTCCACTTCCCGGCAATGCACCGGAATCCGCTCGCTGATCGCCCCATGATCGTCCCAACGGTCCCCACCCGCCCCATGCAGCAGCTTCACAAAACGCACGCCGCGCTCCACCATCCGCCGCGCCAACAGGCACTGTCGGCCGAATGGCTCTGTAACTTCATCGTTCAACCCGTATAAGTCGCGCGTCGCCTCGCTCTCCTTGCTCAGATCCACTAACTCGGGCGCTTTCGATTGCATCCGAAACGCCAATTCATAAGCCGCAATGCGCGCCTCCAGTTCTCCCGTGTTCTGCCGCGATGCCGCGTGCGACTCGTTCATCCAACGCAATAAATCCAGCTCCCGCCGCTGCTCGGCCAAACTCAGCTTCGGATTCAAGTCGACAATCGGCGTCGTCCCATTGCGAAACAGGGTGCCTTGATAGGCGGCTGGCAAATAACCGTTACCCCAAACGCTAGCGCCGCCAATCGCCGCCCCCCGCCTGTCTCCCATGACAATAAAGCCAGGCAAATCGCGATTCTCAGACCCCAGCCCGTAAGTCACCCACGCACCCACCGACGCGCTGCCCGGAAACATGTTCCCCGTCAGCGTATGATAAACAGCCGGCCCGTGGTTATTGTTGTCCACCTTCACGCCATGCACAAACGCCAAGTCATCCGCTACTGATCCGATCCCAGGCAACAAGTCGCTAACCCAGCGCCCCGTCTGTCCATACTGTTTAAACTTCGCCACAGGCGGAATCACCCGGTTCGGCGCGGCTGAAAAGGTGGCAATCTCGCCCACCGTCCTGTCAGCCTTCGGCATCTGCTGGCCCGCGTACTTCACCAGCGCCGGTTTGTATTCAAAGGTGTCCATCTGGCTCACGCCGCCTTCCATAAACAGGAAGATGCACGACTTCGCTTTGCCCGGCAGATGCTGCGGCTTCGGTGCCAGCGGCTGCGCCGCCTCGGCAGCCAGTAAGTCACCCAGCGCCAGTCCGCCCAGCCCCAGATAGGAGTTGAGCAATACCCGCCGCCGAGACACATGGGGTTGATCAGGCATACTTACTCCACATACAAGAATTCATTCGAGCTCAGCAGGATCCGCGCCAGCCCTTCCACTCCGCCCCCAAAAGATACAAAGCGATCCAACTCTCCCGCGCTGGGTGGCCGCTGCAACACAAGCTCAAACAAGCGCCGCACCTGCGCCGCCTTGCCCGCGCCCGCCTCGCGCTCTACACGCTTAGCTAATTGCTCGCTCTCTTCCTGCACAAGATAGCCATTCATCATCGACAGCGCCTGCAACGGCGTGGTCGTCGCGCTGCGCCGCTCACAACTTTCGCTGAATGCGGTCGCATCAAACGCCGCCATCATCGGCAGCGGCAGCGACCGCCGCTGGAAGATATAAACGGACCGCCGCCGCCCATCCTCATCCTTCTCATTGGGCTCCCACATCAGGTCGCCCGTCCGCCCATAACGCGCTGAATCCGCCAGATCGTCCGGCAATGGCGGAAATACGCTCGGCCCGCCACGCTCCGGATTCAATCTTCCCGACACCGCCAGAATGCTATCGCGAATCGCCTCCGCCTCCAACCGCTTACGCGTGTATCTCCCAAACGATCGGTTCTCAAGATCCCCAGCCGCTCCAGCGGAATCGGCAGCCTGACGGTAAGTCGCTGAACTGACCATTAACTTATGCATTGCCTTGGTATCCCACCCACTCTCCATAAACTGCACGGCCAGCCAATCGAGTAACTCGGGATGCGTCGGTCGCTCGCCGTTCACCCCAAAGTCCGACG
>JANXUM010000112.1 GCA_025356215.1 Bryobacter sp.
ATGCGCATGTTGGCTTGGTGGGGGATGAGGACTTTGATGTCCGAGGGCTCAAGGCCGGCTTTACGGATGACGGCGAGCGAGGCTTCTTCCATCTTGCGCACGGCGTATTTGAAGACGGCCTGCCCTTCCTGTTTCACGAAGTGAAGGCGTTGGTCAACCGTCGCTGCGGAGGCGGGCAGGCGGCTGCCGCCGGCGGGCATTTTTAGCGAGTCGCCGCCCGAGCCGTCAATCTCGTTGTGGAAGGCGAGATAACCGTCGCCGGGCTCATCGGTTGCTTCCAGCAGGAATGCCCCCGCGCCGTCGCCGAAGAGAATGCAGGTAGCGCGATCGGTGTAGTCGATGATGCGCGACATCGTATCGGCACCGATGACGAGGACGCGCTGGTGTGTGCCGCCCCGGATGAGATTGGCGCCCACCGTAAGACCGTAAACAAAGGCGGAGCAGGCGGCGCTGATGTCGAAACCCCAGGCATGTTTGGCGCCCAGGCGGTCTTGGACAAGACAGGCTGTCGAGGGGAAGCTCATATCTGGCGTGACGGTGGAGACGAGGATGGCGTCGAGGTCGGCGGGGTCCATGCCCCGTTGCGCCAGACACAGGCGCGCCGCCTCGACCGCGAGGTCTGAGGTGGCCACGTCGGGGGCTGCGATGTGGCGGGTGTGGATTCCGGTGCGGCTGAGAATCCATTCATCGTTTGTATCGACCAGCTTTTCGAGGTCTTGATTGGTGAGGACGCCGGGCGGCACGTAGCAGCCGAAGGCGGAGATCTTGGCGTTGGGCAAGTTAGTTAATACAATATGTTAGCCTGATCCACGGATGTCGGTTGATGAGATTTATGCGCGGGTATTTGCGGATTTGCGGCCTAGCTTGGCCTTGCCCGCGATTTCTGTGCGCTTTTACCGCTTTACCAGCCTGACCAGCAACATTCGTTTGCAGCAGGGACGCTTGCAGGTGAAGATCTCAGACCTGCTGAGCGAGGCCCCCGAGGCGGTGCAGGAGGCTCTAGCCTACATTCTGCTATCCAAGCTTTTCCGGCAGCGGCCGCCGAAGGCGATGGTGGAGCGTTACCGGCTGCATCTAGCCGAAGGCGATCTGGGACTGAGGCTGCATGCGGCGCGGCAAGAGCGGGGGAGCAAGCGGCTGGAAGACCCCAAGGGCGAGTATTTCGACCTGGAAGCGGTGTTTGAGGCGATGAATGCAAGGTATTTTGCGGGGGAAATCGTCAAGCCCCGCCTGGGTTGGAGCCAGAAGCGAAGCCGCACCATCCTGGGGCACTATGACGCCTCGCATCACGCCATCGCGATCTCGAGACTCCTGGATCAACGGCAGACTCCAAAGTATTTCGTTGAGTACGTGATGTACCACGAGATGTTGCACATCAAGCACCCGGTGGAAACGACCGGAGGCAGAAGGAAAGTGCACACCCGACCGTTCCGAACGGAAGAGAAGCTGTTTGCAGAATTTCGCGAGGCGCAGGCATATCTAAAGCGCGGCCTGCGCTAGGAGGTCTGGTTAAGCGGCTGCGGCGCTGGCCGTCGGACGGCGGGTGAGGCTGGCTTCGAACTGTTCGAGCATTTCGATCAGCGGTGCCGTATCAACTGCACCGAGGCCTAAGCGGAAGGCCAGTAGTTGGAACTCGACACGCCAGACTTGGATCTGGAATGAGAATTTTAAGCCGTTGAGCTGCTGTACAAGGTCAGCGTCCTCGGCGGAAGCCGACAATAGCAGATAGCGCATCTTGAAATCAACTCGGTTAAAGTCCAGGCGCATATCGTTGAGATAGGAACGGAACGATACGATGCGACCCGAGCGAAAGCGGGCGAACTCGCCGTGGTTATTTCCGCATAGCTCGCGAGCCGCAGCGAGTTCCCGAGCATCGAGCACACGCGCCATTGGGCGGTAATACTCGCTGAAGGATTCACGGTCCGAAGCGCTTGAATCTGAGGTCGGATCAGCGTCCAGGTGGGCACCAGAACGTTCTCTGCAGTACGCAGCGAGAGCGCTCAGAAGCCCGATAGCGGTGAGAGCGGCGAGAATGGAAAGGATCAGCGGAGTACTCATAGACGTACCAATACTTGTATCGTAATCCGCCTCGACGTGAATTGCAAGCATTAATGCCTAAATTGATTCGACATTCGCACGAAAGATTTAGCGCAGTATCCGGGGGCTGGATCGAGCGAGCGATGCGTTGAGTTCTGCCAGGCGTTGGAGCATCCGCTCGGCCTCGGCGCGATTGACTGGGCCCTTAGGCGTATTGAGCGTATCGTCGGGACCGGGCTGAATGCGCGAAAGCCAAGCAAGCGACACCAGCAGCGTGCCACCCAGACCGATGTAGCTGCCGAGCTCGGCTTGGGTGGAGAATTTGCCGAATTCGGGGAGGAAGCGCGAGAGCGCAAGACAGAGGAAAAACGCACCCATGAGAAAAGAGTGTGTGAGCTGATTACGCGACAAGGGAACCGGCATCCAAGCCAGAAAAGCAAGAAAAATAAAGACAAAGATCGCGAAGCCGATACTGACTGAATCTTGGTAGCGGAGTGCGGCGCGCAGGAGGGGAAACTTGTCGGCGGGGTTGAGCGAGAGATAGTAGTACCATCCTGCGCCGACGATGATCAGTATGCCCCAGAAGGCTTGGAGGGTTCGTCTAGAAGCGACTTGAATTGCGGGAAACGGCTTCAAGGCGAGAGAGGTCAGTTCAAACAAAACACAGAATTGAAAGGCGGTGGAGAGATAGCCCCAACCGACAAACAGGGAGCCGTAAGCGTTCAAGCTTTTGAACCCAAAAACAGCGACCGCTACTGAGACGGAAGCAGTAACCGAGCCGATCAAAAAGACGCGAAAAAGCGCGAATTGTGCGCCCAATCCGGTGGCGCTAATTCGCCAGATCAACGCGGCTTCCGCTAGCACGCTCAGGAGCCATAGGATTTGGACGTTAGTGGAAAGTGGCATGAACGTTTGGGGGGGGGAAACGTGGAACGTGCGTTTCCCCGAATCGTAGCATACACTGATCTCCTGTTTGAACTAGGCGGGCTGACCAGGGAGGTCGCCAGGGCCGCAGGGGAAGCAGGGGGGGATCGGAATATCGAGGTTCGCTTGAAGGGCGGGCTGACCGGGGAGATCTCCGGGGCCACAGGGGAAGCAAGGGGGGATTGGAATATCGAAACCTAAACTGAAAGGTTGGGAAACCGGGGCGGCAAAGAGCGCGGTGGCGAGGAGGGTGAAGGTGAGTGTTTTCTTAAACATAGTGGCGTAATCCTTTACTTGTATTGATTTTCAGGAGGTGTACCTCCCTGTAGTTCTAGGACGTATAGTCCCGACACGATTAGAGTACAGGCCTGGGTAATCTCTAAGGGTTTCACCTTAGAGATTTTCCTGTTTCGGAACAAGATCATGAGGATTCAGCGCGAGGGACGGGAGTGGTGTATCAATGTAGTATGAGTAGCCCGTCGGAGATGGCGCCGCGATCATGGCAGCGGACGGCCAGCGAAGACCTATGGGTGCGGACCTTGAGCCAGATCCCGACCCGAATTGGACGGATGGCGTATTTATCCCGGTTGATGAACCCCGAGACGGAGCGCTACGAGCACCATGGGCTGACGGCGATTTTTGGGGAAGATGCCGCCGAGAACGCGCTGAAAAACTCCCACTGGGACGCACTGGAGAGCTTTCTCGGGTTGGGGGTGCTGGATCAGCGCGACGATGTCGCAAAGTACACCGGAGGATTGCCACAATCGGCGCGGCGATTATTGGAGAGTTGGGATAGAACCCAAGGCTATAACGGGTTCTTGCCGAGGATGGCTAGCCCGGCGCAGCGGGAGTTATATGAGGCCAACCTGCGTCTAATCGTTAGGCATCTGCGGAACGAGGGCGGGGCCGGAGAGGTCCCCCCAGTTCCATAGCCACGCCGGTAACCTGTCCAACCAGTTCGATTTCGTTCGGATAGAGGTAGACCTTGGGGGACTCGCCCGAACTTGGGTGAGAGAGGACGACCAAACGGTCGCGGTCGAGGTGGCACCAGGCGCAATGATAACCCTCTCGATGTTCGAAGAAGTAGATGGGACGATCCCACTCGTCCGTCCAGCCGGAATTGGCGATGCGGCTGACCTCGTTGATCAGTAGTAAGGAACCGGGGCGAAGAATCGGGTACATCGACCAATCCTCGGTGCCAAGAAAAGCGTAGCGCTTGCGCTTGTGGTCCAGCTTGTTGAGCATGTGCAGGGGAAGCGCTCCCCAACGGGCGACGACGCGGCTGAGAAAGGTGGTCTTGGTGAGATCGACGCCCGGGTCGAGGCTCAGTGGAGCTTGAAGTTCGCCGAAGCCGTTTGGCGAGAACTTGACCAAGTGGGTGTCGTCGAGCTCGTGTAGGCGAGCGTCATTGACTTGCTCATTGAGCTGGATGCCATACCAGGAGAGGACTTCGGCGAAGTCGAGGCGGTAGATGGTGGCCAGCGAATAGAGGCGAAACATTGAGGGCAGGACACCCTTGTTTTCGATTTCGCTTAAGCGGCTGAGTACGATGGAATATTCTTCGTTGCCATGGCGCTCGGCGATTTTTCCGCTCGCGACTTCGACCTCACGGAACTTAAGTCCGAGCCGTTCTCTGGCCTTGCGCAGCCGCTGGCCAGCTTCATCTGTTGTCGCAACCGTCTTACCGGGTGCGGTTACACCCGCCATGTGAGAAACTTCCTAGATAAATTCCTTCCGATTATAAAGCAGTTTTGGGATTGAGCCAATCTGTTTTGCGGGAGACCTGTTCCGGAATCGGAACAAGAAGGCGAACGGGAGCATCTTTCGGTGTTGAAAAAACGGATCATTATTGCAATGAGCGGTGCCTCGGGGGCAATCTACGGGTTGAGACTGCTGGAGAAGCTGCGGATGGGGGGATTGGCGGAAACGCACCTCATTATGACGCGCAGTGCGGAACGGACCCTTTATCTGGAGACAGGCAAGCTGGGGGCGGAAGCGAAAGAGATGGCGGATGTGAGTTATCCGGTTGAGGATATTGGGTGCAGGCTGGCGAGCGGCAGCTTTCCGGTGGACGCGATGGTGGTGGCCCCGTGCTCGATCCATTCGATGTCGGCGATCGCGGGGGGGATCTCGTCGAACTTGTTGGTGCGGGCGGCGGATGTGACTCTAAAGGAGCGCCGCAAGCTGATTTTGATGGTGCGCGAGACGCCGTTGCACCTTGGGCATCTCCGGACGATGGTGAATTTAGCCGAGATGGGGGCAATCCTGGCGCCTCCGGTTGCCGCATTCTATACAAAACCGGAGTCGGTTCTTGATATTGTGGATCATTCGGTGGACCGTGTCCTCGACCTGCTCGGTCTACCGTCTGCCGAAGCCAAGCGATGGGATCATTGAAACAGGGTATGAAACAAACCAAGGAATACATTCGAGCGGGATTTCAGGGCGAGAGGGGCGCGTTTAGCGAAATCGCCGTGCGCCAACTGCTGGGGAGCGAGAGCGATCCAATACCGATCGAATGGTTCGACGGAGCGTTCCAGGCGCTGATGGACAAGCGTATCGACGCTGCGGTGATTCCAATGGAGAACACGTTGCATGGGAGCGTGATCGAAAATTTCGATCACTTGCTGAACTTCGACGTGGAAGTGATTGGCGAGACAAGCGTGCGAATTGTGCACAATCTTATCGCTTTGCCGGGCGTGGCTTTCAAGGACATCAAAGAGGTTTACTCCCACCCGGTGGCGCTGAATCAGTGTTTAAAGTTCTTGCAGCAGAACCCGCAGGTGGAGAAGAAGACTTTCTACGATACGGCGGGCGCGGTAAAGATGCTGGCTGAGACCAAGCGGCGCGACGCGGCGGCGATTGCCTCAAATTTGTCGGCGGACATCTATGGCGCAAGAATTTTGAAGCGCGGGATCGAGGACGACCGGGCTAACTTTACGCGCTTCTTCTTGTTACAGCGCAAGGGCGGGTCGGTGAAAGGCAAGCAGCCGCCGTCAAAGAAGGTGTCGATCGTATTCTCGACAAAGAATGAGCCGGGGAGCTTGTTTCGGGCGCTAGCGGCGCTGGCGCTGCGCGATATCAGCTTGAACAAGATTGAGAGCCGCCCGCTAAAGGGCAAGCCATGGGAATACCTGTTCTACGTCGACTTTGAGGGAACGCTCAAAGACCTAAAGGTGCAAAACGCGATCCGAAACCTCGAGGAGGTTTCGGATTATTTGAAGGTGCTGGGCGGATACTAGGGCGGCCGACCCGCTATTTTTTGACATTGAAGACCAGGTCTAGGGTGACCTTTTGGGACTTGGCCGGGTCTAAAGCGGGGTTGGTGAACTGTAGCTTCAGCGTTCGCTTTGCCGGGGAGACGGCGTTGTCGGCAAAGCCCAGTTCCGGTTTGAGGGTGATTTTGCAGGTGCCGCTGGAACAGTCGGTCTTAGCCTTGTCGAGCTTGACGTCGGTGTCGGATCCGTCGGCGAGATCGATCGCGACAAACTTGAGGAACTTACCCGTGATTTCTAATTCGACCGCTTTTTTATTCGGGAGATCTGCGGGAATCTGGGGCAGCACGGGCTCAGGCTTGGCGGGGAGGACCGTGACAGGGATGAGGTTGACGGTTCCGTTGGGGGAGTTGACGGCCACTGTGTAAGAGCCGGGGCGCATATCCTCGGGCACATTTACTTTTATGGTGGCGAAGGACCCGTCGGCGGCCAGCTTAGGCGCATCGATCTTGAAAGCGTCTCCGAAAGTAGAGGAGAGCGAGATTGAATTGAGATTGTTCCCGGTTACTTCTATATTCGCCGAGCCGCCCTGCGCAATGTCGGCGGTAATCTTTGCAGTGTATACGGTTGCGGGCGGGGTCACGCCCACCTTGCTCTCGTCAATGCTGCTCACGACCAGGCGATTGGCAAACTGTACCTTCTCGCCAATCAGATTTAGCGCGCCGAGCTTGAGCTTAACCTTGGCCGGATTGAATTCGCGAGCGAAGTTGAGGCGATTGGCGAGCAACGGATCCCGGGTGGGGGCGGCGTCGGATTTAGCGCAATTTGGGTCTTTGACGGCGCACATCACGATCTCGCGGTGGATGAAGAACAGGATGGGCTTCTGCTCGTTGCTGTTGAGAACCATGCCGTCACGGAAGGTACGGGAGTCCAGCGCGATCAATTGCCGGACGGTCTTATCGGGATAGACAAGCTCAAAGACCTTCTCTCCGAGGCCGTAGAGGGTGGTAGCGACGGCAAATTCCGACGTGAAGCCCATTGCAAGCAGAGGGGTGGAGGCGGCGAGCATCGGGATGATGCCGCGGGTGACGCCGACCGTGATCGCGCGGCGACCGACTTGTTGTTCGCGTTCAAGAGTTGAGCGAACAGCACCGTATTGAGTGTTGGGAGTGAGAGCGAGGATCGCGCCTTTCCCGGTGAAAATGGTGGGGCGAAAGAAGAGACTGGTGAGCAAGAGCTTATAGCCGGTGTTGTTGCCAACCGTGGCTTCGACGGCGAAATAGGTTTCGGCGACGCGGCGACCAAAATTATCAGAAGTGACCCGGTAGGGCAGGATGTCGTAGGCCAGATCGACTTCGCCCTTTGGATCGACTCCCGGCGGAATTGGGCCGCGCTGAACGGCGGCGGCGGAGAATTCGACGGTCTCCAGCAACCGCTGGCTGACCGGAGGCTTGCCGACCGCGTCGGGAACAATGGCCAGCAAGGGCATCTGGACTGGTGATAGAGATGCATCGTTGCCGACCTTGAGGGTGTAGGTAAACTCGCAACGGTCTGAGGATGCCACCAGTGCAGAGAACGTGTAGCCCGGCGCCGTGCCGAAGCGCGGCTCTTCTTTGGGACCGAGGACTGGCGCGGCGGGAGTTTTCGCACAGCCGCTGTCCCGCAGTACGATTGAGTATTCTTTACCCACAACCACCGAGGTAGGGCTAACGGACAGCGGGAGGTCGGCATAAGCGAGACCCGCGCACACGAGATAGAGCCAGAGGCGTTTCATACTCCTTTACAGCGCAACGACCGGCGAAAACAGGACACGGAGCGCCGGACATTTTAACCGAATCGAAAAATAGTCTGGTATTGCCTGGCACTCTGTTATAAACTCTGCTGAGACGAGTTCGGATCTGGGCTAAGTCTATGAAAAATCATAGGTTGTCCTTCCAAATTTGAAACGAGAGGCAGAATGACACAAAGAAAAACGACCTTGTTGGTTGCTTGTCTAACTTTAAGTTGCGGCTTGGCGTGGGGGCAGACCGCGACGGGTTCCTTGAGTGGAACGATCACGGATTCTAACGGCGGTGCGGTGCCAGGTGCCAAAGTGATGGCGACGAGCACCATTAGCGGCAGCAAGCTGGAGGCAGTGTCGAACGACGCGGGGCTGTACGTTTTCCCCGCCGTGCCGGCGTCGAGCTACGTGCTGACAGTCGAAAAGTCCGGTTTTAAGAAACTGAACCGGCAGAACATCGAAGTGCGCCTTGCACAGCGCCTCGATCTGGATTTTCGCCTGGAAGTGGGTGATGTGGCCCAGACGGTGGAAGTGACCGCAGAGTCGCCGCTGCTGGAAACCTCGACGAGCGAGAAAAGCACAAGCTTCTCGCCGAAGTTCATGAGTGAATTGCCTTTATTTACTGGAGCGATCCGCAATCCGCGCGGATTTTTGAGCTATCTGCCCGGCGTCAACGCCGGTGCCGAAACGAGCATCTCGGGTTCGGGCGGTCGCGCGGGAGAAGTACAGATTGACGGCGCATCGCTGATCATTCCGGAATCGGGCGGCACGGTGTTCAACATGCCGTCGGCGGAAATGTTCCAGGAGTTCAAGCTGATCACGGGCGGATATTCCTCCGAGTACGGTCGCTTTGGCGGCGGTGTTGAGACCTATCTGACCAAGAGCGGCAGCAACTGGTATCACGGAACGGCGTTTTTGAACATGCGCCGCGATATCTGGAATGCAAACGCCTGGGCTCGCAACGCAAGCACAAACCCGGCGACAAACTTTCGTCCCAAAGAGCGCCAGAATGAAATTGGCGGCGCGGGCGGCGGGCCGGTCTACATCCCCAAGGTGTACGACGGTCGCAACAAGAGCTTCTTCTACTACACCTACACGCAGCGCTTGCTGCCGGCGGACATCAGCTTCCCTCTGAGCACGGTTCCCACGGCGCTGATGAAGCAGGGCAATTTCACCGAGCTTGGTTCGCAGTTGATCTACGACCCAGCGACGGGTAACGGAGCGACGCGGACGCCGTTTCCTGGGAACATCATCCCATCGGACCGCTTCAGCAAAGTGGCAAAGAACCTGATTCCGCTGATTCCCAACCCAACCCGCTCGGCCCTGTTGCAGAATTACGACTTTGTCAACACCTCGGCAATCGAGCAAAAAATCTGGAGCATCAAGGCGGACCATGCGTTTAGCGATTCGAATCGTCTAGCGTTCTTCCTGAGCAAGGAATTTGGCGCAACGCTGGCAACCTCGATCTTCCCTGGCCCGATCGGCCAAGGCTTGGGATCGAGCCAGCAGAACCCCTACAATTTGCGCGTGAACCATGACTTCTCGTTCCGGCCCAACTTGTTCATGCACACGACCCTCGGCATTTCGGCGACCCGTCAGCTCTGGGACAACCCGGCGCAGGCCGGTTATGCGTCGAAACTGGGGATCCCTGGTTTGACAAACGAAGCGGATGCGACACCGAGAATCCAGTTTCGCGGCGCGGCTGGCCTGACGCCCTACGGCGTCCAGGACGGCAAGGTAGCCAACGGCGGGCAGGACAACGACACGATCATGATCACTCAGGGCTGGACTTGGCTCAAGGGCAAGCATGAAGTGAAGTTTGGCTGGGACTTCCGCAACCTTACGACTTTTGGCTTCGATCTGGCGGGATCCAATGGACTGTACATCTTCAATCGCGCGCAGACGGCCGTGCCGAATAGCAGCGTTGGCAGCGGACACGAGTTCGCCAGCTTGCTGCTGGGCGCGGTGCAGGAAGCCAGCAGCACGGTGTTGCCGGTGGTTCTGGACCAGATCACTTATCGCTATACGTCCGGTTTCATACAGGACAACTACCGCATGACCAAAAAGCTGACGTTGAACTTGGGTATGCGCTACGAAGTGCCGATCGGTTGGCACGTCCCGAACGGAAACTACTCCAGCTTGGACCCGAGCAAAGCAAACTCTGGCGCGGGTGGGCTCCCCGGCGCGCTGGTGTTCTACGGCAACGGGCCGGGCCGCACCGGTGCGACGCGCCCGTATCCGACCGATTTCTCCAACATCGGACCGCGCTTGGGCTTTGCCTATCAAGTGGCACCGAAGACGGTCATTCGCGGCGGCTGGGGAATTTTCTACCAGACGCTCGGTAACGGCGGCTGTGGCTGCCGGCAGGGTTTTGCCAATGGCAACTCGCTAGTCAGTAACACGCCGGACCCGCTGCTGAACTGGGATGGCGGCATTCCGGTGAGCGCGAGCTTCAAACCGCCACCACTGCTGGATCCGACGCTCTCCAACTTCCAGGGCATCGATTATCTTGGACCGAAGTTCGGCAAGGCCCCGCGCATCTACAACTGGAGCTTCAACATTCAACACGAAGTGAAGCGCTTCCTGATCGACGTTGCCTATGTCGCCAATCGCGGAAATGGGCTGAATTCGACGATCCAGTTGAACCAGTTGCCGGTGAGCGAGTTGTCGAAGGGTTCGCTTTTGACGGCTCGTTTGGATTCACCCGCCGCGCAGGCTGCCGGCATCAAGCTTCCTTACGCTACTTACCCTCAAAATCTGTCCGTGGCCCAATCGCTGCGGCCCTTCCCGCAATACACCGATGTCATCAGCCGCAATTCGGGCCAGGGTCAGACCTGGTACGATTCGCTGCAAACCAAGGTGGAACGGCGATTTGGCAACTTCCAGTTGCTGGCGTCTTACACGTGGTCGAAGTCATTGGCGAACGCCCACTGGCGCCAGATCTTCAGCCAGCAGTTCAACATCGGCGCGCAGGACGCTTACAACTTGAAGGACATGAAGTCTTTCAACCCGTTTGACCAGCCGCACGTTCTAAACGTCGTCTGGACCTATGACGCGCCTTTTGGTCGCGGCAAGCGCTTCTTGAGCACTTCAAACACGATCGTCAACGGACTCGTTGGCGGCTGGGTATTGAGTGGAGCGCAGCGCTACTACTCCGGCAACCTGATCCAGTTGGTAACGCCGGGCAATCCGCTGGGGACGACAATCTTCTCCACTGCGACAAAGGCGAATTTGGGCTCGGGCCCGATCCGCACCAGCACCGGGTACAACGATCTGGACCCAAACAACCCGAACGTGCGATGGTTCAACTCAGCGGCGTTCAGCTCGGCCGCGCCATTCACGCTGGGCAACGCGGCGCTCTACTACAGCGACTTCCGGCAGCCGATGATCGCGTTCGAAAACATCGGTATTTCAAAGAAAACCGTGTTGTTCAACAACGAGAAGAATCCGGTGGTCTTGACCTACCGCGCGGATGCCTTCAACGCGTTCAACCGAACCCGCTTTGGCGGGATCAACGGAACCGTCGGCAACGTGAACTTTGGCAGGGCGACGGGACCTCAGGTTGGCGCGCGCGCTATCACGATGGGCCTTCGCTTGAGCTTCTAAGCTTCGGGTTGGTTTGATTCGACAAAAGGGCGGCTGCTTCGGCAGCTGCCTTTTTTATTTGATGGACAGTTACTTGATTGACATGGTGACTCCCGCTTGCGAGTCGATGCCGCCGAGGGTGACAACCACCGGCACCGCGGTTCCGGGCGAGGCCGCGGCCGGAACCGTCACATTGAGTTGGAGGAGACCCGGGACGCTTCCAACGGGCGCGGCAGCGCCGACGATGGTGGCCGCTTGGCCGCCGA
>JANXUM010000083.1 GCA_025356215.1 Bryobacter sp.
CGAAAGCGCGCAAGTCTGCGGTCGCCTCATCAACGAAGCGGCCCAGGCGACCGGCCTCTCCGCCGGCACGCCCATGGTCGCCGGTGCTGGCGATCAAGCCGCCAGCGCGGTCGGTAACGGCATCGTCGACACCGGCATCGCCAGTTGTACCCTCGGCACTTCAGGCGTTGTCTTCGCCCACATCGATTCCCCAGCCTACGATCCCGAAGGCCGCATCCATACCTTCTGCCATGCCGTCCCCGGAAAGTGGCATGTCATGGGCGTCACCCAAGGCGCGGGCCTGAGCCTGCAGTGGTTCCGAAATACCTTGGCCCCCGGTACGCCCTACGACTCTCTGATGGCCGAAGCGGCGGAAGCCGAACTCGGCAGCGGTGGCCTCTTCTGGCTCCCTTATCTAATGGGCGAACGCACTCCCCATCTCGATCCAATGGCCCGCGGCGGCTGGATCGGCTTCACCGCCCGTCACGGTCGCAAGGACTTGGTCCGCTCCATCGTCGAAGGCGTCACTTACTCCCAGAAAGATTGTCTCGATGTGATTCTCGAGCTCAATATAGAAATCAACCGCGTCCGCGCCTCCGGCGGCGGTGCGCAAAGCCCGCTCTGGCGCCAAATCATGGCCGACTCTTTCGCCCGTCGCGTTACCACTCTCGATTCGCAAGAAGGCTCCGCCTATGGTGCTGGCCTGCTCGCGATGGTCGGTACCGGAGGCTTCGCCAGCGTGGCGGAAGCCTGCGCCGCTTGCGTCGTTGAAGTCACAACAACAGACCCCCGCCCCCGCGAATCCGTTGCCTACGCGCGAGGCCACGAAATCTACCGCACCCTCTACCCCACGCTCAAAAGCACCTTCCGCCTCTTGAGCTAACTCTTGCCCGCTTTGCTTTCGGCCCGCTTCTTGTCCGCCCAGCCTTCCTTGTTCGATTGCCGGCTCCGCCCCAGGCCCAAGGCCCCGGACGGCACCGCGTCGGTAATTACACTACCGGCGGCAATGTAACTTCCTTGTTCCAGCTTCACCGGAGCGACCAGCGTTGAGTTACTGCCCACAAACACTCCGTCTTCGATCGTCGTCGTATGTTTGTGTGTCCCGTCGTAGTTACAAGTAATCGTGCCCGCGCCAACATTGACGCCCGCCCCGATCACGCTGTCCCCAAGATAAGCCAGATGCATCGCCTTAGACCCCGCCCCGAACACAGTCTTCTTCAACTCCACAAAGTTGCCGATATGCGCCCCCGCACCCACCTGGTTATCCTGGCGCAAACGGCTAAACGGCCCAATCCGCGCCCCACTCGCCACTGTTGACGTCCCGATAAAACAGTATTCACCGATCTCAACGCCGTCCGCGATCACGCTATCGCGAATCACGCTCCCGGCCCCGACACGGCAGTCCTCGCCAATGACCGTGCTACCGCTAATCTGCGTCAGCGGCCCAATCACTGTGTCCTGACCGATCCGCACCCGGGCATCGATCGAAACAGTTTCAGGCTGCAGAATCGTCACGCCGTCGAACATCAATTGCCGCGCCTTCCGCGCGCGCAGAATGCGATCCGCCTCCGCCAACTCAACGCGATGATTGATACCGAGAATCTCGCTCGGGTCCTCAAGCACCAGCGCCTCAACCCGATGCCCGACCGCCCCAAGCAACTCGACGATGTCCGTCAAGTAAATCTCCCCCGATGCCGCGTTGGGGACAATCTCGCCCACAAACTTCCAAAGCAGAGCGCTGTCGATGCAGTAAATCCCCGAATTGATCTCGCGGATCTGCAACTGTTCCGGCGTAGCTGCTTTGTGCTCAACGATCGCCGCAACCGCCCCATCCGCCGATCGCACTATGCGACCATAGCCCGTCGGGTCGTCCAGCAAAGTGGTAATCAAAGTCGCCGCGCAGCCGCTCTTCGCCTGCGCCGCCACCAAGCGCGCGATGGTATCGGCGGTCAGCAGCGGGCAATCCCCATAAAGCAACAGTGTGCGTCCGTCTTTCGCCGCTTCCCCGGCGCAGATGGCCACCGCGTGCCCTGTCCCTCGTTGCTCGGTTTGTGTCACAAAGCGGCAGCCCCGTCCGCCCACCCGCTTGCGTACTTCCTCGGCCTGATGCCCGATTACCACCACGATTCGCTCGGGCGATACCGTTGCCTCCGCAGCGTCCAGGACGTGCTCTAACAGAGCCTGTCCGCCGGCTTCGTGCAGCACCTTGGCCTTGCGGCTCTTCATTCGCGTGCCAAGCCCGGCGGCGAGGACAATGGCGCTCAGCGTCGATTCGCTATTCATAGTTTTCACCTTGTAGAGATCGCCCGCGCCTCGGCGGCCATTTCCATGGCGACGCGCGCGACGGCGGCAGAGTCGTGCCTTACTTTTTCCGTCCTGGCCAACAGCGGGCGAGAAACAACCTCCACGCCCAGCTCGGCAATCCGCGGCGTGTCTTGCTCGACGGGGAAAACCTTGTCGGCGGCATAAAGCCGTCGCTGCGCACCGGAGATCGGCCGCGAGTTCAGAATCACCTGCTGCACCGTCCCCTTGCCCCCATGATCGAATATGGCCTGAAGATGATCCGACGCCGAAAACTGCATCGTTTCCCAAGGCTGCCACATCAGGTTTGAAAAATAGATCTTACGCGCCCGGCTGCGGCGAATGGCCGCTGCGATCCCGTCCACCAGCAAGTTCGGAATCACACTCGTGTACAAGCTCCCCGGACCCATCGTGATCAGGTCCGCCGCTGCAATCGCTGCCAGCGCGTCGCGCAGCGGCTTGACCTTGTTCGGCGTCAATTCAAGCCGCGTAATCCGCTTGCGGCTCTTGCTGATGCGCGTTTCCCCTTCAATAATGGACCCATCCTCCATCACCGCCCGCAAGCCCACGTTCTGCGCCGTTGAAGGGTAGATCCTTCCGCGGATGGCTAACACCTCGCAAGACAGCTTCACCGCGTGAGGAAAGTCCCCGGTCACATGCGTCAGCGCGGTCAGAAAAAGATTCCCGAAGCTGTGCCCTTTCAACCCCCGCCCCGACGCAAATCGGTATTGAAACAGACGGCCCAACAATGCTTCGTCTTCGCTCAGGGCAACCATGCAATTGCGGATGTCCCCTGGCGGAAGCACATCGAACTCGCGGCGGAGCCGACCGGAACTTCCCCCATCGTCGGTAACGGTGACAATCGCCGTAATGTCCGCTTGGCCGTGCACAGCGTATGATTTCAGCCCGTGCAGCAGGCTGGATAAACCCGTGCCGCCGCCAAGGGAGACAATTCGCAGCGGGCCGCCGGAATCCTGATAGCCGGGGGGCGGCGCAACCATCGACGTCTAGTGGGAGCTGAGCAGTTCGCGGATTGGCGAATGCTGCATCAGTTCGGCGAAGTCCGGGTCGTTGTGCGCGGCAACACGATTGCGCGGGGCAATTTCAATCGCGCGCTTCAAGTGCGATACCGCGCCCGCGATGTCTTGCTTGGCACCCATCACCAGTGCCAACGCGTAATGGACAAAGTCCGCGTCGTCGTGCTTCAGCGCCTTCTCAAAGCTCGCCTGCGCCCCGTCCAGATCGCGCCGGTTCATCTGGCTGATTCCGAAGTTGTAAAGGTCTTCGGCGTTGTCCAGCTTCGCCGGGCTCTTGGCCAAACGCTGCTGGCACATCAGCAAATGTTGCTTGGCGGCGTAGCCGATTTCCTTGCCCGGGCCTTCCAGGGCTGCTTCAAATTGTTGCTTGGCCTTGGCAAAGTCGCGCATGTGAAACGACTGCATCGCCGCGTCAAACGATTTCTGTTGGACGGAGGGCGCGGGCGCTGCCGGGGTGCTGTTGGCGGAGCGGGCGGCAGACTTTGCCGCCGTCGCTTTAGTAGTACTCTTCTGCATCAAATTCCTGTCGATCCGTGTGTTCATCCGCAACGAACCCACCGCCATATTGTAGCGCTCTCAGCGGCTCTCGTTGTAGATGCTCAGCGCCGCCACCGGCGCATAGCCCAGCCGCCGGTAGAGCGGAAGCGCAATTTCGCTCGACTCTAACACAGTCACCGTCAACCCGGTCTCCACGCTAACCGTCTCCAGCCCATACCGCAGTGTTCGTTCCCCGATGCCTTTGCGCTGCACGTCGGGCAACACGGCGACACCATAAACCCCCAG
>JANXUM010000151.1 GCA_025356215.1 Bryobacter sp.
ACTTTGTTTGAGGCGGGTTTGTGCGGCAAGGAGTTCCGGGCCCAGGTGACCGGGATGGGTCATGAGCTCTGTTGAGCCGGGGGGTAGATTGGCGATGAGGTGGATCAGTTGGGCGGCGGTGTAGTTGCCGGTGATGGCGAAGCCGGTGAAGTGGTCTGTGGCGCGGGCGCCGTAGCGAGACAGGACACGCGCGAAGCGGCCGCGCATGGCGCGCATGGCGAGGGCGGCGAGTGGGGGCTTTTGGTCGGCCAGGGGAAAATCAAAGGGGCGGCGGACCCAGGGGATTTTGAAGAGCTGACTGAGGTGGGCAACGGCGTCGAGGATTGGCGGCAACAGGTGGGTGTGCTTGTGGGTATCGAGATGGGTGGGAACGATGCCAGCAGCGAGGATCTTCTCGACTTGGGCGCGGAGTTCATCGAAAACGTTCCAGCGCGTGAGAGCGAAGACGAGGGCGGCGGGGGATGGGGGCAGGGGGCGGCCGGGATGGGAGAGGCTTTGGCCTTGGACCATTTGGAGGTGGACGCCGATGTCGAGGGTGGGGGTTTGTTTGGCGAGGGCGACTGCGTCTTCGAAGGCCGCGCCGGTGGCCATCAGCGTCGTCGCGGTGAGAATGCCTTTGAGGTGGGCTTCGACGATGCCGGAATTGACGTCGCGGGTGAAGCCGAAGTCATCCGCGTTCACAACGAGCGCGCGCATGTCGGCTTCTAGAAGAGCGAGAGCTTGATGCGGAGGAACTTCTTTGGATTGGCGCGGAAGTCTTTCATGAGGCCCTTCATCTCGGCGGCGGTGCCGTTCAAGTTCTCATAGAGCGAAGGGTTGACGAGGAGCTGGCCGAGCGAGCCTTCGCCGCGATTGACTTTGTCGAGCATAGTGTCGACGCGGCCGATGGTGCCTGAGATTTGCTTGGCGAGGGCGTCGGACTTGAGGAGTTGACCGGCGGTGCCTTGACCGGCGTTGAGGTCGGCGAGGAGCTTGCGCATCTCGACAAGGCTGGCTTTGGCTTCGTTGTAGACGGCATCGTCTTTAAGAAGCTTGCCAGCGGTACCTTGGCCAGATTGGACGTCGGCGATCACCTGGTCTACGCGGGCGACGCTTTTGCGGACGTCGTTGTAGAGGGCTTCGTCGCTGAGGAGCTTGCCCATGGTGCCCTTGCCGGCGGTGAGAGCGGCGGAGAGCTTTTCGACTTCCTTGGTGATGCCGAGGAAGCGACCGTAAAGTTCCTCATCGACTAAGAGCTTGCCGATGGTGCCTTTGCCTGCCTCGACCTGGGAGACGATGCCTTCGGCCTTGGTGAGGATGTTCTGCATGACGGCGATGGTTGCGGAGGCTTGCTCTTGGATATCGTCGAGCTCGGCGTTGGAGCCGCTGGGGAGTTCCCCGCCTTTCTCGACGTGGGCGGAGGCGGTGCCTTTTTTGATGGCAATGAGCTTGGCACCCAAGAGATTTTCAGCGCCGATGGTGACTTTGGAATCGACGGGGATGTTGGCGAGCATTTTGTCCTCGACCTCGAGGGTGACGCGGATGATGCGCTTGGGGCGGTTGTCGCCGGAGAGAATGATGTCGGTGACTTTACCGACGAGCATGCCGTTGAGGCGGACGGGGGCGTTTTTGAGCAGGCCGCCGCTGGTATCGAGAAAGGCGTAGATCCTGGAGCGCGACTCGAAGAGATTCTGAGAGCTGGTGATGTAGAAGACCAAGGAGGTCAGCAAGGCGAGGGCGCCGATGGCCAGGAGGCCGACTCTCAGTTTTGCCCAACTCGTTTTGGTGGAAGTCATGCTTGAGGGTGTGGCCGCTCTTGGCCCCGATCCGGAATTGCCCGACCCGAATTTGGTAAAGGCTGCAGCAATACAAATTGTGACACATAGGGGTCACGAGAGGCTTCGAGCTGTTGCTGAGTGCCGGCGAAGACCATCTTGCCCTCGTCCATGACAATGAAGGTAGTGTTGAGGTTTGCGTACTGGCCATGGGGCGCGGCGCGGACGACGTCGTTTGCGTTGGCGTCCCAGACATAATTGGCGGCCATGGAGCCGTCTTGATAGCGATGGGTGGCGAGGACGGTGGTGGTTTTGTTGAGGTCGCGCTGTTTGACGATTAGCGACATGATGGTGTGAGCGGTGATGGGATCGAGGCCGGCGGTGGGGGAATCGTAGAGAGAGATTTTGGGGTTGGTGACGTTTGCGCGGGCGATGCCCACGCGCCTACGCATGCCGCCCGAGAGCTCACTGGGGAACTTGTCGAGGGTTTTGCCGAGCTCGACGAATTCGAGAGATTGTTTGACGCGGGTGGCGATGTCGGCTTCGGGAGTGAGCAGGGTGGGTTGGTTGCGGAGAGGGTAAGCGACGTTGTCGGCGATGGTGAGTGAATCGAAAAGACCCCCCTCCTGGAAGAGGACGCCGACCTCGGCGCGGAGGCCGAAGAGTTCGATCTCTTTCATGTTGGTGATGTCTCGACCGAGGAGCTTGATGGTGCCCGAGGTGGGGCGCAAGAGGGTCATGGCGAGCTTGAGCAGGACGGTCTTGCCACTGCCGGCGGCACCGTAAAGGATGAAAGTCTCTCCGGCGTTGATGGAGAGGTTGATGTTATCGAGGACGACGCGGCCATCGAATTCCATCGAGA
>JANXUM010000228.1 GCA_025356215.1 Bryobacter sp.
CGAACTCTCGCGCCGCAACGCCCTGGAAAGCGCCCGCAGCCGCATCAAGGTCGCCGAGGACAATATCCGCGCCGCCGAAAACTCACTTAAGGCCGCCGAGATCAGTCTCATCGCCAGCAAACAGAACCTCACGCGCATGGACGCGGGCGTCGCCGCCGGGCTCTACTCCCAGCGCCAGTACGAGCTCCAGGTTCAAGAGAATGGACGCGCCGAGACTGAAGTCGCCCGCTCGAAGGCAAGCCTGCAGGCGTCCATTAACGAGAAACTGGCCCGCGACGCCGACTATCAGAAGACCGAGACCGACTTTCAAAATTCGATCGCCACAGCCAACGCCACTCTCGCCACCGGGCGCTCCGAGACGGCCAATTCCGCCGCCGAGATGCAACGCATGGAGGTGCGCGTCTCGCGCCAGGCGACGCAGACCATTAAGGCCCCGCGCGCTGGCACCGTCTTGCGCCTGCTGGCGCAGCCAGGCGGGGATCTGCTCAAGGCAGGCGACCCGATCGTCAGCTTTGTCCCGGACACGGAGAACTTGGTTGTGGAGCTTTGGATGAGCGGCAACGACATCCCGCTGATCCACGCCGGCGATCCGGTACGCTTGCAATTCGAGGGCTGGCCCGCCATCCAGTTCTCCGGCTGGCCGTCGGTTGCTGTGGGCACCTTCGGCGGTAAAGTGATGCTCGTCGATTCTACTGACAACGGTCAGGGCAAGTTCCGCATCCTCGTCGAACCTGAAACCTCGCGCGAAGCATGGCCCTCCAATCGTTATCTGCGTCAGGGCGTGCGCACCAACGGCTGGGTGCTGCTCAAACAAGTCAGCCTTGGCTATGAGCTGTGGCGGCAGTTCAACGGCTTCCCGCCAACAGTCACCCCGCAGATGGACCCCGCGGGGAAGAAGAAGTGAAGCCGCTGCTCGGCCTGATGCTGGCTGGTCTGGCCATGGCACAGATGCAGCTTCGCCTTCCCGCGCCACGATCTTTGAGCAACCGGGGAACGCAGATCAATCCCGAGGCGCTCACGCTGGCCAAGCTCATCGAAAGCGTCAATCGCAACTATCCTCCACTGCGCGCCGCGCTCCTTGAAAAGCCGCTGGCCGAGGCGGACCTGCTCAATCAGCAAGGCCGCTTCGACCTGTCGCTTAAAGCGCGTAGCGACAACCAGCGCTTGGGCTTTTATGAGAACGAGCGCTTCGAGATCGCTCTTGAACAGCCCACCACCATGTGGGGCGCGACGGTTTACAGCGGCTACTCGGTGAGTGAAGGCCGCTACCCCGATTACTCTGGCGGTCTCATCACCAACGGCGGCGGCCAATACAAGGCGGGCGTGCGCGTGCCTCTCGGCCGTGATCGTGAGATCGATGGTCGGCGTGCCGATTTATCCAAGGCCCGCGCCGGTCTGCGTTTGGCCGACCTCTCGATCGACCAACAACGCCTGGCAATCTTGCAGACCGCCACGCGCCGTTATTGGGATTGGGTGGCTGCGGGGCGGCGCTTGATCATTGCCAACGCGCTGCTGGAGGTGGCCAGCGGACGCGACACAATTCTTAAAGAGTCTGTTCGGATTGGCGCGCTGCCGGCCTTTGAGCAGATCGACAACCAACGCGTGGTTCTGCAGCGGCGGAATAACGTGGTTGAGGCGCGGCGAGCCGTCGAGAACGCCACCATCGAGCTATCGCTGTTTTTGCGGGACGATACGGGCAAGCCAACACTCGCCCCAACGGAGGCAATGCCTTCTGGCTTCCCCGACCCCGGCGACCTACCCGAGGCGCGCATTCAGGCCGACCTGGACGCCGCCCTTGTCCAGCGCCCCGATCTGCAACGCTTCACGTTTCTCAAGCAGCAGACGGGCATTGATCGCAAGCTGGCTGAGAACCAAAAGCTGCCCGGCATCGATCTGTTCACCGAGTACAATCGCGAACTGGGCGACGGCGGCGTCAAGCGCGGGCCCAACGACGTTCGCTTTGGCTTGCTGTTCGATCTGCCATTGCAGAGGCGCCAGGCGCAGAGCAGGCTGCAAGCCGCCGATGCGCGATTACAACAACTGGAGCGGCGCGAACAATTCCAACGCGAGCAGATCACGGCCGAGGTGCGCGACGCGGCCTCCGCCGTCCGGGCCGCATTAGAGCGATCGAGCCTGGCTACCGAGGAGCTGGCCGTCACCCGGCAGGTGGAAGATGCCGAGCGGCTGCGCTTTGAGCTCGGCGACAGCACACTGTTCTTCTTAAACCAACGCGAGCAATCGACAGCCGAAGCCGCCGTGCGCGAGGCGAACACCTTGGCCGATTACTTTCGGGCGATCGCCGTCTACGAACTGGCGATCGCCAACAGCCGAACAATTACTCGATAATTTGTGTTCCCGCAGCCAACCGTGAGGGTCTGAATCGATAACCCGGCGATTCATCGATTTCGCCGGGACGAATCACTCTACGGGAGAACTCTCAATGAAACGAATTACGGGCATCGCCATCGCGTTGGTCTTCGCGCTGGCCGCGGCACCCACCGCCTTGAAAGCGCAAGTCACGTTGTTTGGCACGCCATCCAACTTTGACGTCCTGAACGACACTGGCAAAGATGCGCACGGCTTCGAGATCCAGATGGAGGGCATCACGCCCGCCGACCTGGGCGGCGTTTGGAGCGCCAGCCGCTATCCCTACACCGTCCAGACGACAGCCACCGGTATCGTCATCCATTACGCCAGCCCCTACCTCAATGGCCAATACACCGTCACCACCGTCGTACCGGCGACCTTCTCGCCCACTGGCGGCCACTCCTGCGTCTTCGGCGCAATACAGGGCTGCGAGCACTACGGCTACTACTTCACCTATAACGGCAAAAGGCCCACCCGCACGGTGAACCGCTGGCTGGTGGACGATCCGGCAAATCCCGGGACCCTGATCGCGGCTCCCGGCCAAGTTGTCCAAATCCCGGTTCCGGTCGTCATCGTGTACCCGCCGGCAGCGCCCGGCTTGGCCCCGGCGGTGGCCTTCGAAATCCCGGCACCCGAGCCAATCATTCCTCCGATCCCGAAACCCGAACTTCAATTTGGAGTCCCCCAATGGGTGAAGGTGTTGAAGAACGAAGTAAACCGCGCGGTCATCGTCGACGACCTTCTCGAAGAGAACCCTGTAGTGCCGGTGGACGGCAATGCCGCGCAGCTTGAGACCCCTTGGAAGCTGCTGCAGTTCAACCCGCACAGCCCCAACAGCGGCGTACTGCATAGCCAAGGGAACGTGGGCAACGGATCGAAAGCCATCATCCGCAAGTACGAGTTCTACAAGTATTCCGGCCCCGTGGATCCAGCCACCAACAAGGCTCTGTGCGGCGGCGACGGCCTGTGCAACTCGCCGCTGGTTGGCGAGCTTGGCGACTTTATCGGCAATCAGATGGCGGCGGCCAACGTGGGCGTATCCGGTGTGACGGTAGTCAAGACCGGCAACGGCTCCGGCTCGGTCAGCGGCCCCGGCAAGATCAATTGCGGCAGCAGTTGCACGACGCCGATCGCCCTTGGCACGGCGGTGACGCTCACGGCCAAAGCCGCCAGCAACTCAACCTTCGTTAGCTGGACGGGCGACTGCGCCGGCTTTGCGGCCACCTGCAGCTTCAACGTCAGCGGCGAAAACACAGTGACGGCAAACTTCGTCGCCAACGCCCCAGCCGGTGGTGGGGGCGGCGGCGCAACCTTCAAGATCAGCATCGGCAAGAACGGCAAAGGCACTGTGAGTTCCGATCCTTCGGCGGCCAGCTACGCCGCCGGGACCGTGGTGACTCTCACCGCCACGCCCGACGCCGGGCAGGCTTGGACGGGTTGGGGCGGCGCTTGCTCGGGCGTTGCCACCACCTGCACTCTGACGATGAACGCGAATGTTTCGGTAACTGCGAACTTCAGGTAGGAACCTCACTTCCTGCGCGCCGCACTTGATCCGTCGGCTGCCCTGGAGCAGCCGGGAGATCGAGTGCGGCGTCATTTGCGTTACGATGCGAAGCAATGGCTGAAGTCCTTTCCCTCCACAACGTGTCGAAGGTGTTCCCGTCGCATCGGGCTGTGGACGGGGTCAGTCTTGAGATTGAGCGCGGCGAGTTTCACGCCCTCGTCGGGCCTAGCGGTTGCGGCAAGACGACCACCTTGCGGATGGTGGCCGGTCTGGAAATTCCCACCTCAGGCGAGATCCATCTGGAGGGGGTCGACGTTGCGCCATTGCCGCCGTATGCCCGCAATGTGTCGACGGTGTTCCAAAGCTATGCGCTGTTTCCGCACTTGAGCGTGCGGCGCAATGTCGAGTTTGGCTTGAGGCGGCGCGGTGCCGGCGCCGACATGAGTTTGCGAGTCAACGAGGCTCTCGACATGGTCAAGCTGACGGGCAAGGCGGAGAGCTTACCGGCCCAGCTTTCCGGTGGCGAGAAGCAGCGCGCGGCCCTCGCCCGGTCGCTGGTGCTGGCCCCCGCGGTGCTGCTGCTGGATGAGCCACTGAGCGCGCTGGACCCAAACCTTCGCGTATCGGTGCGCGAGGAACTGCGCCAACTGCAACGCCGCACCGGGATTACGTTTTTGATGGTGACCCACGACCAGGAGGAGGCGCTCACCTTGGCCGATCGCATCACCGTAATGAACGGCGGACGGGTGGAGCAGACGGGCACGCCGCATGAGATTTATCTGCGCCCCGCGAATCCGTTTGTAGCTCAGTTTCTAGGTGCGATCAATTGGGTAGGGGGAGTGGGAGTGCGTCCCGAGGCCACTCGCATCGCCGCTCTTCAGCCGCCTTCCGGCGTCGTAAGCCACGCGGCCACAGTGCGCCGATCCATGTTCCTTGGCAACTGCGTACATGTCGAAACGGAGATGGCGGCCGGCGGATCGATGGTGGCGGAGGTGTCGCGCTTCGAAAGTGGATTTGAGCCCGGCGCGCCGGTGCACGTGTGGTGGAACGCCTCGGACGAGTTGAGATTCCGATGAGCCTGCGGCGCATCTTTCTTCTGCCCGCCACTGTTGTGACGGCTGTGCTGTTTCTGGCTCCGCTGGCGATCGTTCTTGCCTACAGCCTGATGACGCGCGGACCTTACGGCGGCCAAGGCGCGCCGTGGACGCTAGAGAATTACCAGCGCTTTTTTGACCCTCTCTACGGCGAGATTCTGCTGCGATCAATCTGGATGGCACTGGAGACGACGGTGCTGTGTTTGGTGCTTGGCTTTCCGCTCGCCTGGTTCATCGCGAGAGCGGGTAAGCGGCGCGAACTGTATCTGCAACTGGTGATGTTGCCCTTCTGGACTAGCTTTCTAGTGCGCACTTACGCCTGGGTGTTCTTGCTGCGCGACACCGGGCTATTCAATACGATATTGCTGTCGAGCGGCATCATCAGCACACCGCTGCCGCTGCTCTATAACCACGGCGCGGTGCTGCTGGGTCTGGTCTATTGCAGCCTGCCGCTGGCGGTGCTGCCCATCTATTCGACCCTGGAGAGGCTGGATTACAGCCTGGTGGAGGCGGCGGCGGACTTGGGCGCGCGGCCCTTCGCCACTTTCCGCGAGGTGGTGATCCCGGTGTCGGCGCCGGGCCTGCGGGCGGCGGCTTTTCTTGTGTTCATTCCGGCGCTGGGCACTTATCTGACTAGCGACTTACTGGGCGGAGGCGGCACCATCCTCATCGGCAACCTGGTGCAGAATCAATTCACCAGCGCGCGCGACTGGCCCTTCGGTGCTGCGGCTTCGCTGATTCTGATGGCGGTGGTGCTGGGCGGGATGAAGCTGGCCACACGCAAAGATGAGGAGCTGTTGTGAGGCCGCCCGTGCTGGCCCTATACGTGGCGGCGGTGTACGCGTTCTTACACCTGCCGTTGATCGTGCTCGGCGTGTTCAGTTTCAATCGTTCAAAGTTCACCCGCTGGGAGGGCTTCTCCTTGCACTGGTACCGCGTGGCGCTGGGCGACCGCGCGCTGATGGAAGGCGCGTGGAACAGCCTTCTGATCGCAAGCCTCGCGACGGTGCTGTCGACGGCGATCGGCA
>JANXUM010000244.1 GCA_025356215.1 Bryobacter sp.
CGCCCTATCTTGGACTTTGGGCGCGCCTGGCCGGGTTTGAGATTGACGACCTTGAGAGTGCCCTTGCCAAGCAGACGACCCTGCGTGCGCCGCTACTTCGATCCACACTCCACATTGTCACCGCGCGCGATTACGCCTGGATGCGTCCACTCATCCAGCCCGCCCTTGAGCGTGCCTGGCAAGGTTTCTTCGGCGCGCGCAAGTCCGGCATAGAACACGCACCGCTTTGCGAGGCCGCCCGCGAGCTTTTGGCCCCAGGCCCGCTCAGCCTGAGCCAACTCAGCGACGGCCTTCTCAAAACCTTTCCGCAATGGAATAAAGAGGCGATGGAGTACGGCGCTCGTGCGCACCTTACGCTCGTCCAGATTCCGCCCGCTGGCCGTTGGCGCGGCGGTTCTGGCGCAAATTACGCCCTGCATCCCGTCACCCTGGGCGAATCGCAAGAATTGGTCCGTCGCTACCTGGCCGCTTTTGGCCCCGCGTCGCCCCGCGATATCGCCGCTTGGGCGGGCTTTAGCGCCATCGGCAAAACGATGGAAGCCATGCGCGGTGAACTCACCGAATACCGCGACGAGGCCGGCCGCGCCCTCTATGACTTGCCCAAAGCCAAAATCGTCGACGGCGACGCGCCCGTGCGCTTTGTCCCCGAGTACGACAACCTTGTCCTCAGCCACGCCGACCGATCGCGCATCCTTCCCGACGCCTACCGCAAGTTGATTCTGCTCAGCGCGGGGCGCGTGCGGGCGACCGTGCTGGTGGATGGCTTTGTTGCCGGGGCCTGGAAGATCGAGCGCGATAAGAAGACCGCGACACTCGTGATCGAGATGTTTCAGAAGGTCAAGAAGGCATTGCTTGAAGAGGAGGCCGAGGCACTGCTGAGCTTTGCGGCTCCCGATGCCACTTCAACTGCGATTCAATTGAAGGTATGACGATGCCCGGGCGGCGGCGCCAAGCGATCTTTTTCACCGTTTTGGGGATCGTTCTGGTTACGCTGGCCGTCACGCTTCAAGTCGGCTGGTCTGTACTCAATTGGCGCTTTGGCGTCCTGTTTGTGCTGGGCACAATTCTGTTCTTGCTGCTGATCGCGGGCGTTGTGTTGAACACCATCTTTCTGGTGCGCGAGATCCGCAAGAACGAGCAGCATGACGCGTTTTTGAACGCTGTAACCCACGAATTGAAAACACCGGTGGCCTCAATCAAGCTCTATCTCGAAACGCTGCAGCGCCGCGAGATTGCCCCCGATAAGCGCAAGGACTTCTACCGGATCATGACCGACGATTCCAATCGACTGTTGGGCACCATCGAACAAGTGCTGGAGGCCAGCCGGGTGGGCAGCCGCAACCGCCGCGGCGAACAGGACGTGAGCCTGGTGGACGTGATGACCGAGTGCGTCGAGGTGGCCAAGCAGCGTCACCATATCGAGGACGAGCGCGTGCACATCGAGAAGCGGCTGCCCACCGGCGATAAGGCGGTGGTGCGCGGCGAGGGGCAAGAGCTGAAGAGCGCGGTGAGCAATCTGATTGAGAACGCGATCAAGTATTCGGGCGGCAACGTCAAAGTGTCGGTAGAGCTGGAACGCATGAACGGCAGGCGGGTGGCGCTGCGTGTGCGCGACCAGGGCGCGGGCATCGCCGAGGCGGAACTGAAGCGGATCTTTGGGCGCTTTTATCGCAGCTCCGGTGTGGCCACGCAGAAGGTGAAGGGGACGGGCCTGGGGCTGTTTATCGTCAAAGCCGTCGCCAAGAAGCATGGCGGGAGAGCTTACGCCGAGAGCGCGGGCAACGGGCTGGGCAGCACCTTCACGATGGAGCTGGAAAGCGAATTTCGGGCTGGAGGCACTGTATGATGCGCGTTTTGGTTGTTGAGGACGAGCACCATTTGGCTGAGGGCCTGCGCTTCAATATCGAGGCCGAGGGCTTTGAGGTAAGCGTGCGCGAGACGGGCGAGGAGGCGCTGGCGGACTTTGCGGCGGGCGAGCGCTATGACCTGTTGGTGCTGGACGTGATGCTGCCCGGGATCGACGGGTTTGAAGTGATCCGGAGCTTGCGCGAGCAACGGCACTTTTTGCCTACCTTGATGTTGACCGCGCGGGGACGGGCGGAGGACGTCGTTAAAGGGATCGCCGCCGGGGCGGACGACTACCTCGCCAAACCCTTTGATCTGGGAGTGTTGATTGCGCGCATCAAGGGATTGCTGCGGCGGCGCGAGTGGATCGGCGAGAGCGCGGGCGAGCCGGAGATGCGTGTCGAAATCAACGGGCGGACGATTGACTTTAAATCGCTCTCGATTGAGTGGGAGGGCGAAAAACAACCGCTGACGCTGATGGAAGCGAATTTTCTGAAGTACCTTGTGGATCACGAGGGCGAGGCGGTCAGCCGCGCGGACTTGCTGGACAAGGTGTGGCAGGTGCATGGCGACACGGACACGCGGGCCATTGACAACTTCGTCGTGCGGCTACGCAAATACATCGAGACGGACCCGGCGCAGCCTCGATGCTTGCTAACGGTACGCGGCGTGGGTTATCGGCTGGAGCGCGGCTAACCGAAGACTTCTTTGAGCGTGTCGAAGAAGAGATCGATGTCCGAGGGACGAGTGTGGATGTGCGAGGAGATGCGGATCTTGGGTCCGCGCAGCGTCCAGACTTTGCGCTGGGCGAGCTTGGTCCAGAGAGGCGCGTAATCGGGGCGGTCGAGTTCGAAGGCCACCATTCCGCCATACAACTCGTGATTGGGCGAGCTAAGCAGCTTGACGTATGGGAACTTGGCGGCGCGGGCGTACGCATATCTGGCCAAATGGTGAATGCGCGCGTAGATCTTTTCGGCACCAAGCTCTTCGATGAAGGCGAGCGCCGCGAGCGTGCCCTCAAGTTCCGCGCGATTGTTACACCCCAACTGCATGTACTTGATCGCGTCTTTGGAATTCTGCCAGCCATCGACGACGATGGTGGGCCAGAGTTTCGATTGAAAATCCTTGCGGACGTAGAGTATGCCGCAGCCCGGCGGCGTCAGCATCCACTTGTGCAGGCTGGCCGCCAGAACGTCGCAGCCAAAGCTGTCGATGTGCATCGGCACTTGGCCCGGCAGGTGCGCCGCGTCGACAACGGTAACGATGCCTTTGGCGCGGGCGGCGGCGCAAATCTGCGCGATGGGAAATAGAAGGCCGGAGTGCGTCGTGATACCCGAGAAGGACAGCACACGCGTCTCGGGACGGATGGCGGAGAGCACGGCCGTGGCGATCTCCTCCGAAGTCCTGGGTGGGATGGGAATCGAGGCTTCGCGAATTTTGATACCGGTGCGAGCCTGCTTGAGGAACCAGCAACCGCGGCCAGAGGGGTGTTCCTGATCGGTGATGAGCACTTCGTCGCCAGACCTCAGATCGAGGCCGTTGGCGATCAGATTCATCGATTCGGTCGCGTTGTGCGTCAGCGCGAGTTCTTCTTTGCTTGTGCCGAGAAATTTCGCCAGCGCCGCCCGGTGCGGCTCCATCGCTTCATAGCCCCAGCGCGGGTAGACGTCAGTTGCGTAGCTGGCTCCCTGCGCCAAGTAATCGTTAGTGGCTTTCACCACGCGATTGGGGGCCGCGCCGACGCTGCCCGTGTTTAGATAGGCGCGCCAATCGGGTAGCGAGAAGTGTTCTTTGCGAACGCGCAGCCATGCCGCGTCATCATCTGCGGGGGGAGCGGCGGTGGCAGCGGCAAGCGCGGTGGAGTGGAGGAATTGACGGCGTAACATCTATGCGACAATGAAAATTCTCTCACGGATTGGCAGGAATTCCATGGAAAACACACAGCCGTTGGCACCGGAAACTCTCTCGGACGCCGCGGAAAACCTAGCGGACAAAGCAGTAGCTCAGATCGATGCGGACGACGTTGCAGCGGATAGCGGCTTCGGCGATATCTTGCGGGACTTCGAGACCCAAAAGAAGCCGGAACGCGAAGACGTCGGACGCGGCCTGTTGAAAGGGCAAGTCCTGCGTATCACCGCTGACGGCGTGATGGTGGATATCGGCAGGAAGGTGGAAGGGCTGCTGGCGCTGGATCTGGTGAGCGGTGCCGACGGTACGGTGCTGGTCCAGGTGGGCCAGAAGATGGAGGTCAATGTCGCCGGGCGCACCGACGACGGCTTTTATCGCTTGACCATGCAAAAGGTTGAGGCCCCCAAGGACTGGTCCGGCATCGAGGCGGCCTTTGAGAACAAGTCCGTTGTAACCGGCACGGTACTGGAAGTGGTGAAGGGCGGATTGCGCGTCGACGTTGGCGAGCGGGCCTTTATGCCAGCCTCACGCAGCGGAGCGCGCGACGTCGGTGAGATGGCCAAACTGGTGGGCCAGAAGATCGAGTGCCGCATCACCAAGCTCGAC
>JANXUM010000276.1 GCA_025356215.1 Bryobacter sp.
CATGTCCGAGTTTCAGGAGGCGCATTCAGTCTCCAATCTCAAAGGGGCGCCTCCTGGCTATGTCGGTTACGGCAAGGGCGGTGTACTGACCGAGGCGGTGCGACGCAGGCCCTACAGCGTGGTGCTGTTGGATGAGATGGAGAAAGCCCACCCGGACGTACTGGAGCTGTTCTTCCAGGTGTTTGACAAGGGCCGCATGGAGGACGGCGAGGGGCGGGAAATCATCTTCCGCAACAGCGTGATTATCCTGACTTCCAATGCGGCGACGGACACGTTGATGAAGCTGGTGGCCGATCCGGAGACGATGCCGTCGCCCGAGGGAATTGTTTCGGCGATGAAGCCGGAGCTGGACAAGATCTTCAAGCCGGCGTTCCTGGGACGCATGGTGGTGATCCCGTTTTATCCGGTGCGCGACGAGGTGTTGAAGACGATCGTGCGGCTGAAGCTGGGCAAGATTCAGAAGCGGCTGCTGGCGACACACAAGATTCGGCTGGTGGCCGGCGAGGATGTGATCGGCGCGGTGGCGGCCCGTTGTACCGAGGTGGAAAGCGGCGCGCGCAACGTGGACAATATTTTGACCAACACAGTGCTGCCGGATATCAGCCGGCGGCTGTTGGGCATGATGGCGGAGGGGGCGCGGCCGGAGCAGATCACGATTAGCGTGGGTGCGGACGGCGGGTTTGAGTACGCGTAAGTTTTCAGATACGCGCCATGTGTAAATTCGGTGGCTTGCTCGCTTGCTCTACGCTGCTCTGCTGGGTGGGGTTGAGTTGCTCCTGGGACTACCTGGTCTGGCCCAAGAGCAAGCATTCGAGTACGCCACTCTTCCGTTTTACGATAGACAAGGACCAGAAGGCGGGCTATATCAATCGGCAGGGGCAGATTGTGATCCCGCCGGTCTTTGAAGTATTTGGAAACTATCCAAATGATGACTTCTTTGATGGGGTCGCGAACGTCGAGATCGCCCGAGAGCAGTGGTTCGTCGATACCACGGGCAAGAAACTCTTTCGGGCGACCGCTTACAACCACTTCTCGGAAGGATTGGACCCCCATAGAAGGGGCGGAAAATATGGATACGTAAACCTAGGCGGTAAGTTTATGATTCCGCCAACATACGACATTGCACGGGAATTCTCAGAAGGCTAAGCGGTAACTGGGCGATGGGGGAGTTATGGGTTCGTCGACAAAAATGGCAGAGCTGCAGTAGCCTCGAAGTATCTTCTGGCGCATTCATTTGCGGATGGGGCGGCAAGAGTCATCGAGAGCGGGCCATGCTTACACATTGGCTATGGTCTTTGTGATGCAGCCGGAAGGATCCGTCCCTAAATGCCGCTACAACTACATAGATAAGTCCGGGCGGCGTCTCTTCGACACGAGCTATATCGATGGGAAAGATTTCTCAGAGGGGCTGGCACCGGTCGGAGACGGCACGCATTGGGGATATGTCGACAAGAAAGGAGTTGTTAGGATCCCGCTGCGGTTCGACGACGCGGAACCCTTCTATGAAGAGCTGGCGAAGGTCTATCTGGGCGGCAAGTGGGGCTATATCGAGAAAAGTGGAGCCTTCGCGATCGCTCCCGCATTTGACCACGCCGAGAACTTCTCAGAGGGCCTGGCAGTGGCGATAAAAGGGGACGATCAGTTCTGGTTCATCGACCGAAAGGGCCGGCAGGCTTTTCCCCAGATTTACTCAGGAGCGAGTTCCTTCGCGATGGGCTTAGCGCATGTGAGGGAGGACCTGGGGCCTGGCAAGAGTCGGCGGTCTTACATTGATCGCACTGGGAAAGCAATCTTCACCTACTGAGGGCCTGCTACGGCTTGACCCCCGCCTTCTCGAAATCTCCCGCCTTGAAGATACTCACCTTAGACGGATCCATGTACTTCTTGAAGACGGCGTTCACCTGCTCCATCGTAAGTGAATCCACTTTGCTTTCGAGTTCGCGCGTGAAGGCCAGTGTCCGATCGTAAGACGCGTTTGTCGCCAGCGTCCCGGTGAGCATTTGATCTTCGGTGCGCATGACTTGGCGCTGCTGCAGCCAACCTTTCTTTGCGGCGTCCACTTCCTCTTTGGTGAAGCCGCTCTTGAAGGCGAGCTCAATTTCTTCGATGAAGGCTTTCTCCAGCTTGTTGATGTTGGAAGGGTTCAGGATTGCGTTGCCCATGAATGTTCCGTTGTCGACTTTAGGAGCCACGCTGAATCCGGCACCGACGCCGTAACTCAAACCGTCCTTCTGGCGGATCCGGGTAGCTAAGCGCGAATTGAGAAAGCCGCCGCCGAGAATGTAGTTACCCAAGACCAGGGCAGGATAATCGGGGCTTTCGTCCGTGACCTGAATGGGGAACGACGCAAAGAAAACGGCGTTCGCTTTGTCCGGGGTCTGGAAGGAAAGGTTCACCGGCGCAACCGACCGGTAGATGGACTGCAAGCGAGTGTAAGGGGCGGTGGATTTCCACTTGCCGAAGCTCGCCTCTAATTGCGCCGCCACGGGTGCCTCGTCGAAATCGCCGACGATCGCGATCTGACCGTTTGTCGAACCGTAGAAACGCTTGTGAAACGCGGCGAGATCTTCGAGACGCAGCGCCTTGAGGTCGGCGAGTTGCTCGGCCGAGGTGGCTACATAGCGCACGTCGCCTTTGGGATAAGCGTTCATGTGCCGCGACATGGCGATGCTGGCGACTACCTGCGGCTCTTTCTCTCCGGCCTCTACGCCGCTGATCGATTGCTTCACCAGCTCTTGAAATTCCTTGTCCGGGAAGGCCGGTTCCGTCAGCATTTCCGACACCAGATTCAACACGGCGCCTAGACTCGGCTTTGTTGTGTCGAAGCTGACGGTTACTTGCGATGCGCCACCGATGGCGCGCACATTCGATTTCAGACGGTCGAATTCATCCTTAAGCTCTTTGCGGCTGTGATGGGCCGTGCCGCGATCGAGCATTGCGGCGGTCAATCGCCCGGCTTGGCTGGTGCCGAAGAGTGACTTTTCATCGCCAAAGCGCAGCGTCACCTGCCCGGTCACTTTTTCACCGCGCGTCTTCTTAGTGAGCAGGAGCGTTTGCATGCCGGAGGACAATTTGGCGCGCTTGGTGCGAGCATCGATGTTGGCCGCCGAGGAGTCAAAGGCCTCGCCCGAGGCCACCGCTGCGCCGCCCTTGTAGTCTTTGACGAGCGAGGAGATGGTGGGGGCCTTGGGGACCTCGCTGCGGTCGGGCTTGTCTTCTGGGATAAAGATGCCGAGGGTGCGATTGGACGGCTTGAGATACTTGACCGCTACACCCTGCACCTGCGGCAGGGTGGCATTTAGGGCGGCGTCGCGCTCGATGAAAAGCAGCCGCCAATCGCCCACCGCGATCGATTCGCTTAAGACGAGTCCGATGCGGTCGACGTTATTGAAGGCGAGCTCGAAATTCTTACGGGTGACGGCCTTAGCCATGTCGAGTTCAGCTTGGGTGACCGGCTCTTTGGCAAAGCCTTCGACGGTGTCCAGCAGCGTCTTGCGGGCTTCTTCGAGGTTGTCAGTCTTACCCAGGATGGCGGCGTTGAGCATTGCGCCGGGCTCAGCCATTTCCATGGTCTGGGAGAAGCTAGTTGTTGCCTTCTTGGTCTCTACCAGCCGCTTGTAGAGGCGGCCGTTGGTTCGTTCGCCCAAGATCGTGCTTAGCAAATCGAGTGCGCCCAGATCCGGATGGCTGCCGGCGGGGATGTGATAGCCGGCGATCAAGACCTGGTTGCCACCAACACGACGCACGGTGACTGTTCGTTCCCCGTCCTGCGTTGGCTCCTCGGTGTAAGTGGGGGGCAACACGCGGTCGGGTTTGGGAATCGCTCCGCCAAGTTCGGCCACCAAGGCCAGCGCCTTGGCTTCGTCAAACTTGCCGGCGATGGTAAGTACCGCGTTGTCCGGCTGATAGAAGCGGCGGTAGAAGGCCTGCAAGCGGTCAATATTGACCCCCTCAATGTCGCTGCGCGCGCCAATCGTTGTCTTGCCGTAGTTGTGCCATTCAAACATCGCCGCGAGGGTCCGTTGGTATACGATGCGCGTTGGGTTGTTCTCTCCGCTCTCAAACTCATTGCGGACCACGGTCATTTCGCTGTCGAGGTCTTTTTTGGCGATGAAGGAATTGACCATGCGGTCGGTTTCCAGATCGATCGCCCAGCGCAAATTCTCTTCCGTCGCCGTGCAGGTCTCAAAGTAGTTGGTACGGTCGGGCGTGGTGGATCCGTTGGGGAGACAGCCGTGATCGGAAAGCTCTTTGGGGATGTTGAGGTGTTTTGGCGTGCCTTTGAAGACAAGGTGCTCGAGTAGGTGGGCCATGCCGGTTTCGCCGTAGTTTTCATGACGCGAACCGACGGTGTAAGTCATGTTGACCGTCACCTTGTTTTGCGAAGCGTCCGGGAAAAGCAACACACGCAGTCCGTTTCGAGTGAGCTTATATTCCGTAATGCCTTCGACGGTGGCACCGCGCTCCATGCCGTTGGGAAGTGGCACTTGAGCGGAAGCAGCGAGGGCCGTCAGGAAACAGGCGATGCGAAGTTGAAGCATGCCCACAGTGTAACCGAAACTAGAAGTAGATCTTCATGCCGACTTCGGCGCGCCGAGCGTTGTCGACTACTCCCCCGGCGCTGCCGAAGTTCGCCTGCCCGACGGTAATCACGCTGGGCCCGGCGAAGGACACTTGGTTGAATACATTGAAAGCGCGTAATTGCAGACTGGCGCGGAAGCGCTCGCCCAGGGCGAAGGATTTCTGTAAGTTGACGTCCGTCGTTCTGAGCCAGCCTTCACGCACGTTGGGCAGGAAGCGTGGGCCGTTGGGGATCGTGAATTCGGGAGTGGTTGAAAATGCCGCGGGGTTGAACCAAGGTTTGGTGCAGCCGCAAGCGTTGTTCCAATCACGGCTGTTGGCAATCGAGACATCGAGCGGATACGCCGCCTGCACTCCGGGCACCACGGAGGCGCGCGAGGGTGAGGCTCCGGCGATGCGGGAGATATCCGGCCCGCCAACGTTGATCGGCAACCCAGCCTGGATATTGGTGTTAGAGAAGACCTGCCAGTTGCCGATGAAGCGGTTGGCGAGCTTGTTCTTGTTGAAGAACTTCTTGCCCTTGCCGAAGGGCATTTGCGCGGAGAAGAGGATCACGGCGCGTTGAGGCACGTCAAAGCTGCCGACGCTGCGTTCCAGGCGCACGTTGTAAGTGTCACGGATGCCGGCTGGATCGAGGAACGCGATGCCGTTGCCGCCGCCACCGGTCTCCAGCACCTTCGAAATCGTGTAGTGGGCGCCCAGTGAAAAGCCCTGCGAAAAGCGCCGGTCTACGCGGAATGTGACCGCGTGGTAAATGCTGTCGCCCACAGGCGGGCGGAAGTAAATCATGCTGCTGCCATAGGCGTTGGCGGTGGTTGCCGAGGCGAACTGCGGATAGGGCTTGAGCAACTGCATGCGCGGAATCCGTTGTTGGGAGAGGAGCCCGCCGACTCCCTTGCCAAAGTAGGGATTGGGCACTAACTCATTCAGATAGGCACCGCCGTTGGCGAGATTCTTCGGGTCGATTTGATTGAGTTCCAGACTATTGGTGGGAAGGCGAACTCCGCGGCTGCCAAAGTAAGTTACATCGATCGAGTAGTTCTTTCGCACTTGACGCGCCAGGGCAAAGTTCCATTGCTGCACATAGCTGTTGGGTTGGTCTCGCAACACCGTGTTGACGGTGTTGCCGAGCCGGAAGCTGCCGTCATCCAGGCGGTTGCTGGTTGAGGGCTTGACGATGCCGCCGGGGAAAGGATTGCTCAGTGTCGTCTTGGGAGTGTAGTCGGCGTTGAAAACGTCCGCGTTGACGGTGTAGTTAAAGGGCGTCGTGACAATCGCCGTTTCCAGGCCGATGGGCAGATAGAAGATGCCGTAGCCGCCCCGCACCGCCGTCTTGTCGTTTACACGGAAAGCGAAACCCAGGCGGGGGCCGAAGTTTTTTCCATTGGTCTTGCGAATGGTGCGCGGGTTTTTGCCGCCGGTAAACTGGATCGCCCCTTTGGTGCCAATTGGCGTATCGGCGTTGGGATCAAAGTAAGTGAGACGGTCGTGCGCTTCACCGGTGCCGGTTTCGGCTTCCCAGCGCACGCCCAAGTTCAGCGTCAGCCGAGAATTTAGTTTCCAGTCGTCCTGGAAGTAACTGCCGAAGTAATGTTGATAGGCGCTGAGCGGCTCAACCTTCTCATAAGTGAAACTGCCGACGCCGAGCAGAAAACTAGCCAGGCCGAGCCCTTGCTCAGGGCGGGCCGTGCCGATCTGGTCGCTGGAGGTTGCGAACTGATTAAAGGTGTAGGCTCCGGTAGGGTTGGTGATCTGGAATGGATAGAAGCGGTACAGCCGATACTCGGCGCCCATCTTCATCGTGTGCTTGCCACGCGCGTAGACGACGCTGTTTTGGAAGCCCTGAGTGTCGCGGGGCTGATTGTTGTAGGCGGTTCCGCCCAGGTCGGGAATGCCGCTGCCGATGCTGACGTTGGGGAAGAAGAGGACGTTGGCCGAATCGCGAATGTAGTTGGGTAGACCCAGCGTGGTCGGGTCGAAGCCGAGCGTGTTCGACACAAGGTTCGCGCGGTAGCGGACGTACATGTAACGGAACACGTTGAATAAGTGAGGAGTGATTTGATAGGTGTCGTCAAAGCCAGTGTTATCAAAAGAGTCCTTAGTGTTGTTCGAATTTGTGAAACGAACTTTCAAGCTGGGTTGGGTGTCCAGCGAATCCTGCTGGGAAAAGCGTCCGAACAAGCGATGCGTCTCGCTAAAGATGTGGTCGACGCGGATTGTGAAGAGGTCGCGCGAATAACCGCGGTCTCCGCCGAAAAGGTAGTTCTGCCGCCCGGTTACGGAGCTTCCGGGCCGGTTGGCATCCGGATATTCCTTGAGCATCCGCACGGCGACCGGGTCAAAGCGGGCGGCGGGGATGGCGTTGCCGGGGAACAGATCGCGGCTGCGGACGCCGCCTACGATGCGGCTGGTCGAAGGATCGTAGATATTAATCAATTGCGCGCCGTTGGCCGCTAGAAAGCGCGACTCAGAGAAGTTGCCAGCACGTTCCAGCGCCGTCGGCACGCTGGTGACGCTGCGGACGGGATCGTTTTCCCGGCGACCCTCAAAGGCGGTGAAGAAGAAGGTCTTGTTCTTGCCCGCGTAGAGCTTGGGAATGGTGAGGGGCCCGCCGAGGCTGAACCCATATTGGTGCCGGCGCAGGACGGGGCGTGGAGTACCAAAGCGATTGTTGACAAAGCTGTTGGCATTCAAGAAATCGTTCTGATGATAGTAGTAGGCGGTACCGCGATACTTGTTGCCACCGGACTTGGTGACGATGTTGACCGCGCCCCCGCCCGTGCGACCGAACTCGGCTGAAAAGCTGTTGGTCTCCACGCGAAACTCCTGCACCGCGTCGGGTGGCGGGCTGAAGGCAACGCCATTGAAGTCGCCGATTGTGTTGACCGCGCCGTCGAGCAACACCTCGTTGGTGGAAGTTCTGCCGCCACCCACGGAAAAATTGGAATTGAATACGCCTCGCCCGCCACGCGCATCGCCGACTTGGCCTTTGGCAATGACACCGGGCGCGAGACGAACGACCGCCATCACATCGCGTTGGACTAGCGGCAGTTCATCGATGGTTTGGGCACCAATCGTTGTGCCAACATTGCCCGATTCGGTTTGCAGCAGCGGAGCTTCTTCGGTCACCTGCACCTCGGTACTGACGCTGGCCAGGGCCAGCTTGAAATCCAGTCCAACGGCCTGATTGATCTCCAGGCGCACTTGCTTTTGAAGCTGTTTCTGAAAGCCCGGCGCGCCCACACTTACCTCGTAAACGCCCGGCAACAGGATGGGAAACACGTACGCGCCATTCTCGGCGCTGGAGGCGGTGTGCCCGGCGTTGGTCTCCACTTGCGTCGCGATAACAGTGGCCCCCGCGATGGGTGCTCCCGCCGGATCGGTGACGACCCCGGTGAGGCGGGCCGTAAAAGTTTGTCCAGCCATGATCCCGGTGAAGAGCACGGCGGCGAGCACTCGCTGAATTGCCATAAAAATCAGGATACCCGGGCCATGACCCAATTCGCCACCTGGTGGCGCTATATCTGTAGACTAAAGAATCGCGCTATGCCACTGAAGCAACAAGAACGCCCATACGAAGTACTGGTGCCCCATTTGGGCAAGGATAAGTTTGTCTTCATGAGCATGGACGGCAGCGACTATGTCTCCGCCACCTTTGGCTTCCGGATTACGATGGCGACTCAGGACAGCTCGATCGACGATGAGGACCTCCTGCGCAAGCCGATCCTGGTGACGATGCGCCGCCAGAACATTCCGCCGCGATTGCTCCATGGCATTATCCAGAAGGTCAAGCTGGTTGGCCAGGAGAACCAGGAAGTTGTTGTCTATTACTGGGAAGCCCACTTTGTGCCTTGGCTGTGGTTTCTGAATCTGGAGACCGATTGCCGACACTTTCAAAACATGACGGCCGTCGAGATCGTCAAGAAGGTTTTTGAGGAGCATGGCTTCCGCGACTTCACCTTCAAGATCCAGGGCAACCTTCCAAAGCGCGAATTTACCGTGCAGTACCGCGAGAGCAGCTTCAACTTCATCTCAAGGCTGCTTGAGGAAGAGGGTATTTTTTATTGGTTTGAGCACAGCGAGCAGAAACATCAACTGATCTTGACCAACCAGAACTCCGCCACGCAGAACTGCCCGCACGTCCACAGCCTGCCGTACGGCAAAGGCACATTGGCGGGCAACGCGGGCGGCATGGTGGACCATCTTGAGCTGGACGTCTCGGTGATCACCGGCAAGATGAGCTACCAGGATTTCAACTTTGAGATGAGCGGAGTAAGTCTTTTCTCAACCACCAAGGGTAAGCAGTTGAGTGAGGTCTACGATTACCCCGGCCACTTCAGGACCAAGGCGGACGGCGAGCGTTACGCCAAATTGCGGCTCGAGGAACAGGAAGCGCGCCTGCGAACGATTCAAGCGCACACGATCGAGACAGTTCTATTACCCGGCTATCGTTTTGAGGTGACCGATCACTTCGATGGCACGGCAAACACATCTTACATCGTACTCGGCGTGAGCTTCTCATGTCGCCAAAACGTGCAGGGGACCGAAGCCGGTGACAGCGGCACCACGGCGAGCTTTGACTTCTCGGCGATCCCGTTCAAGGTTCCTTATCGTCCGCCGC
>JANXUM010000289.1 GCA_025356215.1 Bryobacter sp.
AACGTCATGGGCCCGCTAAACCTCGCCAGCGCCAAACGCTTCATCACCGCCGGCCAATCCACCATCCCCTGACCCAGTGGACACCAACGCATCTTCCACTTCCCCTTGTCCTTCTCCCAATAGAAATCCTTCACCGCCACCATCTTCATTCTTCTCAGCGCCACCTCCATTGAGCTGTGCCAAGTCCACGCCCCGCCCTCGGCCGTTGCATGCGCCGGGTCAAAATAAAAGCCGATCGTCGCCGCATCCATCAGTTGAATCAGATTCCATGTATCCCAAACCGGCGCGCCCACATAGTTCCCCGAGTGGTTGTGAAAGCCCGCGCATACGTTATAAACCCGCGACAGCACCGCAAAGCCGCTCAGCGCGTTCTGCACCTCGGCCATCTTGCGCTCGATGTCAACGCTACCGTCCTTGGCCGCCTCATACCGAAAATATCCTGGCTTCCAAAACGGAATCTTCAGCTCCCCCGCCTTGCGCAGCGTCGCCCCCGTCTCCGGCGCCTTCGGGTTCACCAGCCCCGTCGTGATCATCGGCACCTTCACCCCCAACGCCTCCATCACCGCCACCGCCACCGGCAAGTCGTCCGACACCTTCTCCGGCAACACATGCCCGCCCGGCCTCACCGTCAAGTCCACGCCGTCAAATCCCGTCTGCTTCGTATACTTGGCTAGGTCCTGATAGTTCAACTTGGCGGCGTGCTTGGTAAATAGGCACAACGTCGGCCGCGCGGGTGGAGGCGCCTGCAACGCAAAGGCGGACGTCGATGTGGCGAGGAAGTTTCTGCGGTTCATGGGGTTGAAACAGTTCGAAGTATATCCTGTGGGCAGATGAAGTTCGCGCTCCTTTTCAGCCTCGTGTCACTCCTCATGCCAGCTAAGATTCTCGTCCACGGCCACCGCGGTGCGCGCGCCATCTATCCGGAAAACTCACTCCCCGCCTTTGAGTACGCTATCGCTCAAGGTGTCGACGCCCTCGAGCTTGATCTCGCTGTCACCAAGGACAACGTCCTCGTCGTTAGCCACGACCCCGAGATGAACCCCAAGATCTGTACCGGCCCCGCCGACTCTCCCCACGTCATCCGCGAGATGACCCTCGCTCAGCTCCGCCGCTGGGATTGCGGCGCCAAACAAAATACTGAATTCCCAAAGCAAAAGCCCATTCCCGGCACCCGCGTCCCCACCTTCGACGAGGTCCTCGCCCTCGCCCCCCAAGGCAACTTCGACTTCAACGTCGAGACCAAGATCTTCGCCGACAAGCCACACCTCACCCCGCCCCCGGCCGAGTTCGTCCAGCTCATCCTCGATAAGGTCCGCCAGCATAGGCTACAGTCGCGCTTCATCCTCCAAAGCTTCGATTGGCGCACCTTGGCCGAAATGCGCAAGCTCGACCCGGCCATTCGTCTCTCCGCTCTCTTCCCCAACGGCATGTCCGAGGCGGTGCTCAAAATGGACTACGTCGCTGCGGCCAAGGCCGCCGGGGCTGGCATCGTCAGTCCCCACTTCCGCTTCGTCACCAAAGCGCGAGTCGATCAGGCCCACGCCGCCGGTCTCCAGGTCGTCCCCTGGACTGCCAACGACCCTAAAATCTGGGATGCCCTGATCGCCGCCGGTGTCGATGCCATCATCTCCGACGATCCCGCCGCCCTCATCTCCTACCTGGCCGCAAAGGAATCAAAGAAGTAAAACCGATTGACACCGGTCAGTTTTTTGGCCATCATTGATCCAATCTGTAATCCTCTCTCCTGTTCACTCACGTAAGTGGGGGTTTCGTTAACCCTTCCGGCAGGCGGGCGCGGGCTATGTTGAACGCAAGCAGAATCCATTCTCAAGGGGATTTCTCTCATGCGTTCATTGCGTGCGCTTCTTCTATTTGCGTCTCTGTCAGCCGTCATTTTTGGCCAATCCTTTGCCTCATTGAGCGGAACCGTCGCCGATCCGACTGGTGCCAATATCTCCGGGGCCGCCGTTGAGCTCACTAACACCGCCACCGGCGTCAAACGCTCCTCCGTTACAGAGGCTGGAGGCACCTATTCCTTCGCGCAAGTCCAGCCCGGCCCCTATCGCCTCACCGTCAAAGCCGCCGGCTTCTCAGTGAAGTCAATCGAGCGCATCACCCTCCTCATCAATACCCCCACCACCATCCCCGTAGCTCTCGAACTTGGTGCCGTAAGCGACACCATCTCAATCGAAGCCGCCGCCGAGCAGCTCAACACCACCGACGCCACCCTCGGTAACGCCATCGGAAATCAGGCGATCGTCGAACTGCCCTTTGAGTCGCGCAACCCCGCCAGCCTCCTCGCCCTCCAGCCTGGCGTCACCTACTTCGGCAGCGACTCCACCAGCGCCAATCGCCTAAACGGCTCAGTCAACGGCTCCAAAACTGACCAGAACAACATTACCCTCGACGGCATGGACGTAAACAACCAGCAATCCCGCGCTCCCTTCCAAAGCGTCCTCCGCGTCACCCTCGACTCGGTCCAGGAATTCCGCACCACCACCGGCAACCCCAGCGCCGAACAGGGCCGTGGCTCCGGTGCCCAGATTGCCCTTGTCACCAAAAGCGGCACCAACGAGTTCCATGGCTCGCTCTATGAGTACAACCGCAACACTCTCACTTCAGCCAACAGCTTCTTCAACAACCGCTCCGGCATCGAGCGCCAAGCTCTCATTCGGAATCTCTTTGGCGCCTCGCTCGGCGGTCCCATCAAGAAGAATCGCCTCTTCTTCTTCACCAACTACGAAGGCCGCCGCGACGCCAGCCAAGGCTCCGCCGTTCGCCTCGTCCCCACTGCCGCCTTCCGCTCCGGCACGGTCACCTACCTCAACAAGTCCGGCGGCACTTCCACCCTCACGCCCGAACAGCTTCAAGCCATCGACCCCGCCGGCCTCGGCGTCAACAAGGCCGTCCTCGACACCTTGAGCAAGTATCCGCTCCCCAACGACAACACTCAGGGCGACGGATACAACACCTCTGGCTACCGCTTCAAGGCCGCCTCACCCCTCAGCTACAACACCTACATCGCCCGTCTGGACTACACGCTCGACGCCGCCGCCAAACACCAGCTCTTCTGGCGCGGCAACCTCCAGAACGACAAGTCCGTCACCTCGCTGCCGCAATTCCCCGGCCAAGCCGCCGCCTCCAACGGCCTTGAAACCAGCAAGGGCTACTCCACCGGCCTCACCTCGGTTCTGACCAATAGCCTGGTCAGTACTTTCCGCTACGGCCTCACCCGCTACGGCCGGGAGGACACCGGTGCCCTCAACGCTCCCTACGTCAGCTTCCGTGGCTTGTCCACGCTCGGCGCTACTTCCACCGGCCTCACCCGCATCATCCCCGTCCACCAGTTCTCTGAAGACTTGGCCTGGAGCAAGGGGCGCCATGACATCAAATTCGGCGGCGTCGCCCGCATCATCCGCAACAGAAGCACCAACTTCGCCACCTCCTTCCCCAACGGCTCAATCACCTACTCCTACCTTGCCGGAACCGCCGGTTCCCTCCGGCCCGCCGATCTCGCCTCCGGCTTCAGTACCAGCTACCGCGCCGCCGCCGTCAACCTGCTCGGACCCGTCTCCTTTGCCGACGCCACCTACAACTACGACCTGAGCGGCAAAGTGCAGCCCTTCGGAGCCCCCGTCAAGCGTAACTACGGTGCGGAAGAATTCCAACTTTACGTCACCGATAGCTGGCGCATGAACAAGTCAACCACTGTCACCGCCGGTCTCAACTACTGGCTTGCCCCCGCCATCCGCGAGACCAACGGCTACCAAGTCTCGCCCACCGTCGACCTTCAGGATTGGTTCGTCAACCGCGGCAATCTTGCCAACGCCGGCAAGCCCCAGTCCCTCGCCGGCCCCGTCGGTTTCAACCTCGCCAGCTCCGCCCAGGGCAAGCCCCTTTACGAGACCCAGAAGAAGAACTTCTCGCCTCGCGTCTCCATCGCGTATGCCCCACAAGCCACCAGCGGTCTGGCCAAGACCTTCTTCGGCGGCCCCGGCAAAACCAGCATCCGCGCCGGATTCGGCATGCTCTATGACCTCTTCGGCATGAGCCTGATGCGCAACTTCGACTCAAACGCTCCGGGCCTGTCGACAGAAGTACAAACCCCCGCCAGCGCCAGCCTTGCCCGGCAGCCGCGTTTCACGGGCTACAACACCATCCCCACCGGCATCCTGCCCAGCGCTCCAGCCGGCAAGTTCCCCTTCTTTGCCCCGAACGATCCCGACATCGGCTTCTCGATTTCCAACTCGATCGACCAGCGCCTCAAGCAGCCCTACACGATGAACTTCAACTTCAGCATCGGCCGCGAGTTCGCCCATGGCTACTTCGTCCAAGGCTCGTATGTGGGACGGCTCTCACGCCGCTCGCTTCTTGTCACCGACCTCGCCCAGCCCACCAACCTGCGCGATCCCAAGAGCGGCATCACTTGGTATCAGGCGGTTAATGAACTGGCCCGCGCCGCCCGCGCCGGCACGCCCACCAGCAAGATAAAGGACAACCCTTTCTGGACCAACCTGTTCCCCAATCTCGCCGGTGGCGGCCGCACCGCCACGCAGGCCATGTATGAGGACGAGGTCGTCACTCAGCCCACCGACATCACTTCGGCATTGTTGGACATCGACGAAATCTGCGACCCCTGCAGCCCCGTCGTTGGTGCCAACTCGATGTTCAATGGACAGTACGCGTCTCTGTTCGCCTACCGCTCCATCGGTAAGAGCAACTACCATGCCATGCAATGGACGGTAAGGAAGCGCTTCTCCCAAGGCCTCACCTTCGACTTCAACTACTCCCTCGCCAAGTCGATTGACCTTACCTCATCGGCCGAGAGCGACTTCAGCGGCGGCTCCTATGCCATCCTGCTGAACCCCTACAACGCCAAGCTCAATCGCGCCGTATCGGACTTCGACATCCGCCACAACCTCTCCGGCTTCGCTGTCTATCAATTGCCCTTCAAGACGCAGAGCAAGCTGGTAAACCTCGCTGTCTCCGGCTGGCAGTTGTCCAGTGTCTGGACCCTCACCAGCGCGCTCCCCCGCAGCGTCGCCAACTCCGGCAGTTGGCCCACCAACTGGAACTACTCAGGCTTCGCCACCGCCATCGCCCCG
>JANXUM010000293.1 GCA_025356215.1 Bryobacter sp.
TAGCGGAGCGATCGATAATAGCCGCAAGGTGATTTACCCAGGCAAAGCGGTGGCGGGTTTTGCGATTGGCTCGCGCAAATTGATGGACTATCTTCACAACAATGATTTCTTTGAATTCCATCGGACGGCGCACACCAACGACCCCTTTGCCATCGCGCAGAATCCGCTGGTCTGCGCAATCAACGCCGCGCTGGAGGTGGACCTGATGGGGCAGGTGTGCGCGGATTGCATTGGGCCTTTGCAGCACTCGGGGATTGGGGGGCAACTCGACTTTATTCGTGGGGCGTCGCGCAGCAAAGGCGGCATGCCGTTTATCTGCCTGCCTTCGACAGCCAAGGGAGGCACCGTCTCGCGCATCGTCAACCGGCTCAAGCCGGGCGCGCCGGTGGTGACCACGCGCGGAGACGTGCACTGGATCGTGACGGAATTTGGCGCGGTGAATTTACGAGGGAAGAATACCAGGCAGCGAGCGGAGTTGTTGATCTCGATTGCGCACCCGAAGTTTCAGGCGGAACTGGAGCGGGGGCTGGCGTAGGTGCCGGTCAAAAATCTCTTAGAGCCGCCCCAGGAAGTCCAAATCGACATTCCCGCCACTCACCACCAAGCCAACCCGGCCGATGCCTGCCGGGATCTTGCCGGCCAGCGCCGCCGCCACGCAAACCCCGCCACTCGGTTCAATCACGATCTTCAGCCGCGTCAGCGCAAAGCGCATCGCCTCAATAATTTCTTCCTCGGTTACAAGGATGATGTCCTCAACAAGCTTTTGGATGATCGGAAACGTAATGTCGCCAGGCTTGGGCGTGCGCAGGCCGTCGGCTATGGTGCGGCTGGGATCCACCTCGATCGGATAACCCGCCTTCATGCTCAGCGCATAATCGTTGGCCAGTTCCGGCTCGACGCCGAACACACGAATGGCTGGGTTGATCTGCTTGGCGATCAGCGCGCAGCCGCTCAGCATGCCGCCCCCGCCCAGGCACACCAACAGCGCGTCAAGATTCGGAATCTCTTCCAGCACTTCCAGCGCCAGCGTGCCTTGGCCGGCGATGGTCCACTCGTGATCGTAAGGCGGGATGACCAGCGCCCCCGTCTCCTCGGCTACGCGACGGGCAATCGGTTCGCGGCTCTCAGTCAGGCGGTCGTAAGTAATCACGCGCGCGCCCATGTCGCGCGTGTTGTTCATCTTCGTCTTCGGCGCGTCGGCGGGCATGATGATGGTCGCGGCAATTCCAGCGGCGCGGCTGGCGTAGGCGACGGCCTGCGCGTGATTGCCGCTTGAATAAGCGACGACGCCACGGCCGCGATCGGCCTCGGGAATCTGGGCGATAAAGTTGGTCGCACCGCGAATCTTGAAGCTGCCCGTGCGCTGGAAGTTCTCACACTTCAGGAAGCAATCGAGGCCCGAGCGTTCCTTAAGCCCGCGCGACGTAAGTACCGGCGTGCGATGGACAAGGCCCTCGATGCGCCCGGCGGCGGCGCGGATCTCGTTGCCGTCCATCAGTAGCCCACGCTCTTATCCACCAAATTCAGCAACGGCTCGCCCTTGACGAAGCGCACATAGTTTTCAACGAAGATCCCCATCGAATCCTCAAGCCAAGTGCGCGAATGATCGGCCGTATGGGCGCTTACCAGGATGTTGTCCATCGAATAGAACACATGCCCGTCGGGCAATGGCTCCACCTCGAAGACGTCGAGCGCCGCGCCGCGAATGCGCCGCTCGTTCAACGCGCCAATCAGCGCGCGTTCGTCGATCGCATTGCCCCGGCCAAGATTGATAATGACCCCGTCGTGCTTCATCGCGCGCAATTCGGCGTCGCCAACAATGCCTTGCGTGTCGGGCGTATTCGGCATGGCCAAGAGCAGGTAGTCGCTCGTTGCCATCAGTTCCATTTTGCGGTCCATACCCCAGATCTCGTCAGCCGATTCGTCGCCCGCCGACTTCTCTGGCCGCCGGCGCAGCGCGATCACTTTCATCCCGAAAGCCTTGGCCCGGCGCGCCGAAGCCTTGCCGATGTCGCCGTACCCAAGCACGCCCAGCGTCTTGCCCTGCAACATATCGATGTCGAAAACGTCCCACTTGCCGGCCTGCTGGCTCATCATCATCCGGCGCAGGTCCTTGGCGAAGTACAGCATCGCCGCGATGCAGTACTCGCCGAGAGACTGGCTGTACGCTCCCTTGGCATTGGTTACCGGGATCGTCGACTCCCGCAGGCGGGTGGCCATCAAGTGATCGACGCCGGCTGAGAGCGAATGCAACCATTGCAGCTTGGAAGCCGCGTCAATGGCCGCTTTCACCACCGAGGCGGGGGCACCAACGCCGGTCAGGATCACGTCGGCCATGGGTGCCAGCTCGGCGGCGCGCCCGGCGTCCTTGGTGATTTCGTAGGTCAGGTTGAGCCCAAGCTCGGGGAGCATGCTGAGGTAACGACCGCCGGGATCGGCGACCACAAGTAGATTGATCGGAGACATAGGTTAATCCGCTAGGATAACGTGGCGCGCTAAGCTTGAATTGTGCCCGAAGTTTGCAGTTGCGGAACCCAGTTGGTGGAGGGGGCGAGTTTTTGCCATCGTTGCGGTGCGCCAACGCGCCTAATGCCCGTGGAGGAACCCGAAGTTCCCGCCGAGCTTGTGCAGCTTCTCGACGCCGTGGAAGAGCAACCGCTTCTCACCGAAATCAGTTTCAGCAACGGTGCAGCCGTACGTGTCGGGCTGCTGGTAGCCGCAATTTCGATGGCGGTCCTGGTGCCACTGGCCAACTTTGGCGGTATGACATTGTTGGGGATTATCCTGCCCACGCTCTTTGCCGGAGCGATGTCTGTTTGGTTCTATCAGCGACGGACGGGCGTTCCATTGACGGTCGTCGCCGGAGCACGCATGGGCTGGATCACGGGCGTGTTCATTTTTGCGCTGTTCCTTGTGTTGTTCACCGTCAGCATCATTCCGGCGCTGGAATCGGGTGAGCTTCAGAAGATCCAGGAAGCCGCGCTAAAAGGCAACTTTTCGGAATCGGACCTTGGCAAGCTCAAGGAAATTTTTGAGAACCCGGTCATGCTGGCCGTCTCAATCCTGATGTTCATGGGCATCTATTTCGTCGGTGCCACGACGCTCAGCAGCCTGGGCGGCATGCTGGGCGCGAAGCTGCTGCGACGCGACCCAAGTCTTTAAAGCCAGCCCACCCATCAACACCCAAACGGCCCAAAGGGTCTCGCGCTCCAGCGTGAAGTAAGCCGCGATAGCGATCGCCGCGTAGCCCGCCAACCCGATTGCCAGTTTTGTCGTGCTCATTGCCTATGGCTCACTGCATGTTGTACGAGAAAGCAAACTGCAGCTTAACGACGTCGCCCTTGAACTCCGGGGGCAGCGGCGGGAAGGGGTTGGACGCGCTAATGCCCGCCACCGCCGCGCGGTCCAGCGCCTCGGTGCCCGACGGACTGGAGATCACCAGCTTGGGAACGCGCCCATCGCGGCTGATCGAAAACTGAATCATCGTTTTACCCCGCCGCCCGTAGTGCGCGCTCTCGGGAACCACAGCGAACCAGTTCCGGCGAACGATGGCGAGAATGCGTTTGAGGTAGGGGCGGAAATCCACGCCTTGCGGGTCGCTGAGCAGTTCCAGGCTGGAGCCGATCTTGTTCTGCGGCTGCATTGGGTTGGCGGGCGCGGGCAGGTCCGTCACCATTTGCCCGCTGGTGCCTTGCGAAGCGCTGGCGCTGGCCTGCGCGAGGTCTTCAAAGGTCTGGCTGCGCATTTGCGGAATGCGGCCGTCGGCTGCGCCCTTCTTTACGCCAGCAGACTGCCCGATCGTTTCAAAAGGACTCTTCTTGGGTTGCTCCATCGGCACGATCGGGGACGGCTGGATTTGCGGCGCGCCCAGTTGCGCCAGTTGCTTGACGTCCGGCGTGGCGGCTTGCAGTTGGGGCGGTGCTTCCAACTGCTTGGGCGCTTCAGCCTTCTGCGCGGGCGACGGCGGTGGGACGTAGGTCTTGGGCGCGCGTTTCTGGACGGTAACGCTCAGGTCATCGACGTTGAGCTCGGTCTTGATCGGGGCCTTGTTCGGCTCTTTCTGCGTGAGCTCAAAACGGGGTGCGACCAAGGGTGTGACGCGACGCTCGGGCCGCGGTGGCTCTTGTGGGGTCTTGAAATTGCTGTCCAGCAGGTTGCGCGGTGTCACCATCAAGAGGCCGAAAAAAACTACGTGGAAGACGACTGAGAGTGCCGCCGCAATGCGCGGCTTTGGGCGCAGCGCGCCGTCATCCCAATCCCGCAACAGATTGAGATCTTTGATCGGCCGGTCTGTGGGTTCAGTAGGCAGGATAGCCAGCATCTTTCAGCGTGGTTCGAACCACTTTGGCGTGCATTTCGATTTTATCAACCACTGCGAGTGCAACCTTCAATGCCTGTGATGACGTCTCACCGTCCACCTTGGGTTTCCGGCGCGTGCGCACACAATCGAGAAAGGCCTCCAGTTCCAGACGCAACGGCTCGTTCTTGGGCACGGCAAACGGTTTCAATCGCACTTGGCGTTGCGCGCCGACCTCAATGCCAAAGAGTTCCTGCTTGGAGTAATCCATGCTCAGGTAGGCACCGGGTTGGAAGACGCGAAGCTTACGCACCTTTTCAGTGGAGGCGCGGCTGGCGGTGAGGTTGGCAATGACGCCGCCGGGGAATTCCATCCGCACGTTGGCGATGTCGACCTTGTCGCTGAAGATGTGGATTCCAGCGGCTTCGATGCCGATCGGTTCCTTTCCGGTGAGGGCCAGCAGAATATCGATGTCGTGGATCATCAGGTCGAGCACGACGTCAACGTCAAGACTGCGTGGCGTGAAGACGCTGAGGCGGTGGATTTCGAAGAATAGCGGGAGCGTGATCGCCTTCTCCAGCGCGACGACCGCGGGGTTGAATCGCTCGAGATGTCCCACTTGAAGGATGCGCCCATTCGCGCTGGCGGCGTCCACCAGGCGCCGGCCGTCGTGCAGATTGAGAGCGATGGGCTTCTCGATAAGTACGTCAACGCCGCCAGCGAGTAACTGGGACCCGACGTCTGAGTGCGCCTGCGTGGGAACGGCCACGACGCACGCCTGCGCTTCGCCGGCCAACTCATCCAGGCTTGAGAACGCGGGGATGTCGAATTCCCTGGCCGCCGCCGCTGCCGTTGCGGCATCGCTGTCGAATAGCCCGACTAAGCGGGCACCGGGAATTTCTTTCAACACCCGAATGTGGTTGCGCCCAAATGCGCCTGCCCCGGCAACGGCGATCTTGACGATTTCTGTCTGGCTGTCCAAGCTACCAGTATTTCATCTGCGTTATGATTCCCATTCGGAGATATCGAAATGAAATTCCTATTGCGCGGCACGGCCGCCTTCCTCGTTCTGATGGGCGTCTATCTGACTGTCTCGCCCGCGCAGCCTCCACCCAAGCGCAAGAAGATCCTCGCCATTGGCGAAACCCAAGGATTTCATCACGACGCTACCTCCACGGGACTAGCGATGATCTACGATATCGGCAAGCAGACCGGCCTCTGGGACACCTACATCCAGACCACCGCCGAGTTCATCACCAAGAAAAAGATGACCGGCAACAAGCGGAATATCGACTTCTTCGACGCCGTCGTTTTCTACACTACCGGCGAGTTGAAGATGGACGACGAGCAGAAGGCCGCGCTGATGACCTTCATCAAAGAGGACGGCAAAGGCTTTGTCGGCATCCACAGTGCGCTCGATACTTTCTATCAATGGCCGGAGTATGGCGAGATGATTGGCGGCTGGTTCGACAGCCACCCGTGGAATACTTTTGACGCGCCGATAATCGTCGAAGACCGCGAGTTTCCCGCCACCGCCCACTTCCCCAAAGCGTTTACCATCTACGACGAGATCTATCAGGCCAAAGCCTTCTCGCGCGCCAACGTGCGCGTGCTGGCGCGCCTCGATGAAACGAAGCTCGACATGACGGCCAAGAACGTCAAGCGCACCGATGGCGATTTCGGCGTGGCCTGGGTGCGGAACTACGGCAAGGGCCGCGTTTTCTATTCGACCCTGGGCCACCACGATCAAGCGCTCAACCGCCCCGACGTCCGCCAGATGTACACCGAGGCCGTCAAGTGGACCTTGAAACTGACCGAAGGCGACGCGACCCCGCGCCCGCGTCCGGCAAAGTAGCCAACGCGCAACGTGGACTTCTCGCCCCTGGTCCTGAGTCTTGAAGTCGCGGCTGTGGCGACGCTCATCTCGCTTGTCCTGGCACTGATCTGCGCCTGGGCGCTCAGCGCTTTGGAGTTTCGCGGTAAAGAGTTACTGGACGCGGCGGTCACATTGCCGCTGGTCTTGCCACCGACCGTCCTTGGCTACTATCTGCTGATCGTCCTGGGCCGCGAGAGCTGGCTGGGGGCTCTTTGGGAACGCGCTACCGGTTCGCCGCTGGTGTTCACTCCAAAGGCCGCGGTGATCGCGGCGATCATCCACTCCGCTCCTTTATTGACCAAATATTTGCGAGCCGCCATCGAGAGCGTCGATCCGATCTACATCAAGGCCGCCCGCAGCCTGGGACTGCCCGATTGGAATATCTACTGGCGCGTGGTCCTGCCGCTGTGCCGACGTGCGATCGCCGCCTCGGCTGTGCTCGCGTTTGCCCGCTCGCTCGGTGAGTTCGGCATGACGATCATGATCGCCGGTAATATTCCGGGCAAGACGCAGACGATGTCGGTGGCGATTTATGACGCTGTCGAATCGGGCAACGCGGTGCTGGCGCGGACGCTAGTACTGATCGTTTCGGCTATCGGCTTTTTGGTGGTCTGGATCGCCAATCGAAGCAACCCTTCGCCCGCGTTGAGGTCCTAAGGCAATGCTCGAAGTCCGTCTGCAAAAGCGCTTTCCGCAAGGCCAGGAATCTGTGGGCTTCAAGCTCGACGTGCAGTTCACGGCCGGCGCGGGCGTTACCGTTCTGTTTGGCCCCAGCGGCGCGGGCAAGTCGCTGACGCTTGACTTGATCGGCGGTTTTGCGCGGGCCGACGCGGGGCGCGTGTTGCTCAACGACGAGATCTTGATGGACGTGGCAACGGGCGTGTTCCTGCCTCCTCAGCGCCGCCGCTGCGGCTATCTATTCCAACGTCTGGCCCTGTTCCCTCATATGTCGTTGCGAGAGAACCTCGCCTATGCCGCAACTTCACGACCGAAGCTGGAGCGCCATAGACGCGTCAACCAGCTTCTGGAATCTTTCCGGCTAACGGACATCGCGGGGCGCAAGCCGAGCGAAGTGTCGGGCGGGCAAAGGCAACGCTGCGCCATCGCCCGGGCGCTCGTCGTGGAGCCTGCCGTGCTGTTGCTGGACGAGCCGTCGGTGGGCCTCGATACGTCCTTGCGCTTTGAACTCTATGAAATCTTGGCGCGCGTCCGCGACGAGTTCGCCGTGCCTACGCTGCTGGTGACACACGATCTGGACGAAGCCTTCGCCTTGGCCGATCAGATGCTGGTGTTGATCGACGGTCGCGTCGTCCAAGCCGGGACGCCGCGTGAAATTCTTTCGCAACCAGCCTCTGCCGGTGTTGCCAACCTTTTGGGGCTGTTCAACCTTTTGTCCGCCGAGATCAAGCAACTGGACCCGGGTAACAACCGCAGCAAGCTGCGTTGGAACGACATCGATCTTGAAGGGCCCTACTATCCAGCGCGGCTCTTGGGTGATCGGGTGACGGTGTGCGTGCGGCGCGATGAGATCGCCGTTACACCCAAGATGGGCAAGCCCGAGAAGGGCTCGCTCGTGCTGACGCTGGAAGGGGCGTCGGAGACGGCGCGCAACGCGTTGCTGCATTTTGCCGGCGGTCTGATTGTTGAATTGCCGCTGGAGGAGTTTGCCGAGAACCGGCATCATCGCGAATGGCAGTTGAGCTTTCCCGTCTCGACTCTGCGCATCCTGTGATCCGGCACTGCATCACCGAGGGCTTGCTGAAGCGCGCGCCAGAGGTTGACGTCGTGCACCTGCGCGCCAAGCACTTGAGCGCTCGCGAACTGCTTGAACGCGCGGTAACGATCCGCAAACTCTACGCGGGCTTACTGTTGATCAACGACCGCCTAGATGTTTGTTTGGCCGCCGGCGCGGGCGGCGTCCACCTGCCTTCAGGTCGTATCGCTCCCGGCTTCTTCAAGCAACGCTTCGGACCGCGCTTGACGATTGGCGTGTCTTGTCACTCGCTGGATGAGCTAAAGCGTGCCGAGGCTGAAGGTGCCGACTATGCTTACCTCAGCCCGATCTTCGATAGCCCATCAAAGCCCGGCTACGGGCCAGTACTGGGCCTGGGGGGCCTCAACGCTGCCGCGCGGGCTGTGCGTCTGCCGGTGATTGCCCTCGGAGGCGTCGACGCCTCCAATGAGGCCCTGTGCGTGGAAGCTGGCGCGGCGGGCGTGGCCAGCATCTCACGCTACTTGGGATACTCGTAGCCTTTGCGGTAGTCGCGGGCCAGGAGTTTGTTGGCGGCTGGATCGTGCAAGACCGTTTCTTTGGCGCCGTCCCAATCGAGGCTCTTGCCATGCCTCCAGGAGGCGATTGCCAACATGCTCATCGCGGTTGCGCGATGGCCCTTTTCGATGTCGCAGGCTGCCCGGCGATTATTGCGAATCGCGTCGAGAAAGTCGCGCCAGAGCTCCTTGATGTTCTGCCCATCGGGAGCGTTTAGTTGCGGCTCGACGTGGATGGTGGGCTTCTTCGCGTCAGAAGGGAAGAAGGTCCATCCGTCGCGCCAGCCCATGTGGAAGGTGCCTTCGGTGCCGTAGAAATAGCAGCCGATCGCCGCCTTCTCCGCGTTGTTGTTGGCGTAAAGCCGGTGCTCCCATGTGGCGCGGAACCCTTCAAACTCGAAGGCGGCAATGAGCGTGTCGGGTGCGTCGGTGGAATCCTCGCGCACAAAGCGCCCACCTGTCGCAAAGACCTTGCGCGGATACTTTTCCTCGGTCCACCAGAGGAGCTGGTCGAACCAGTGGATGCCCCAGTCCCCCACCGTGCCATTGGCGAAATCCATAAATTGGCGAAAGCCGCGCGGATGGATCGCTTTGTTGAAAGGCCGTAGTGGTGCCGGGCCGCACCAGGCGTCCCAATCGAGACCCATTGGAGCTTCGGTATCGGGGCTTTTCACTCCCGGTCCGCCCGCGCTGCCGACAAAGGTGCGGACCATGCCGATCTTGCCCACCTTGCCGCTCTTGAGAAACTCCATGCCCGATATGCAGTGGGGCGACATGCGGCGGTGCGTTCCAACCTGCACAATGCGCTGTGTGTCGCGTGCCACGCGCACCATCGCGCTGCCTTCGCGTAGCGTGTGGCTGATGGGCTTCTCGACATAAACATGAGCGCCCGCCTTCATTGCGGCGATGGCCGCCAAGGCGTGCCAATGGTCGGGCGTTGCGACGATGCAGATGTCTGGTTTTTCCTTGGCCAGCATCTCGCGGTAGTCCTTGTAGCGCTTGGGCGTCTCTGGACTCAGCTTGCGCACCTCAGCCTCGGTGGCGTTGAGTGCGGCGTCATCGACATCCGCGATGGCAACCACCTTGGAAGCGCCGGCCTCCATCGCACAACGTAAAATGTTGTTGCCCCACCAGCCCGCGCCGATGATGGCGGTGCGATAGCGGCTCGGCGATTGGGCCATGAGGGCGGAAGATAAATAAATGGAGCTTCGTCTGGTCATTGAGTTATGTATACTGTGGAAGCTCCCCCGGCACAAGTTGAAATTTTCGTCGATGCCGCATTCCAACCTCAGTCTCCTTACCACGCTTACGCATGAACTGCGCCAGCCGTTGAGCACAATTGAATCGATCGCCTACTATCTGGAATTGGCGCTACCGAACGCCGATCCGCGGGTGGTGGAACAACTGACCCGCTTGCGGCATCTGGTTGCGCAAAGCGGATGGATCCTCAGCGACGCGATGACGTTGGCGCAACCGCCGTCGGCCCGGCCTCACGCTGTCGATCTGGACGAGTTGATCACCGAGTTTGTCCTGGAGCACTCGCAGGCGGAGCCGGACAACGACTGCTTCGCCTTGGATCTTGCGGCGTCACCGGTTTGGATCGACTTGCAACAGGGACGCCAACTGGTTCAAACCATCTGCCGCTTTTTCGCCGCTTCGCTCAAGCCGGGTGGTAAGGTGTCAATCGACACCCGAGTGCTGGCCAGCGGCAGCGTAATGCTGCGCGCCCGGGCGGAAGGTCAGACGGGCGAGGACGCGAAGTCCCCGGCCGGTGCTGGCCTAACCCTGGACGCCATTGAGCACTTGGCAGATGAGAATGCCGCCAGCGTGCTTATTCGCCTGTCCGATCCGTCCCGTCTGGAGCTGTCGATGGAGATTCCAGCCGCGCCTCTAAGGCGCGAATGGCAGTCTGCATTTCTGGCAGACGAGATGCAAGAGCAAGCTGTTCCAAGTACTCTCTGAGCGGTCGCGCCGGGGTGCCCCACACCGGCTGACCGGCGCGCACAATTTTCGACGTCAACACCCCGCAGCCCGACCCAAGGACCGCGCCCGCTTCAATGCGGGCCTTGTCGCCGATCCCGACTTGGCCGCCGATGATCGCCTTATCGCCGACGCTAACCCCACCCGATAGCCCCGTTTGGGCGGCGATAACGACATCGTCGCCGATGCGGCAATTGTGCGCGATGTGAACGAGGTTGTCGATCTTGACTCCATCGCCGATGCTGGTGACCCCAAGCGCGGCGCGATCGATGCAACTGTTGGCACCGACTTCGACATCGTCGCCCAGGCGGACTGAGCCCACTTGCGGGAACTTGCGATACTTGCCCTCCACCATCACGAAGCCGAAGCCGTCCGCACCGATTACGCAGCCCGAGTGCAGCACTGCGCGCTCGCCGATCTCCACTCCGTCGTAGAGCGTCACCCTGGGATGCAGCAGGCTGCCTGCGCCGATCTTGACGTGGCGGCCGATCACACAACCGGCGCGGATTTGCACGCCGTCGCCGACGATGGCCCCGACCGCGATCGACACGAGCGGCCCGATGGATACTTGTGCGCCCAGCACCACTCCCGGCTCGATCACGGCACTGGGGTGCACGCCGGATTCAATCGCAGTCGTTGGGTAGAGCAGGTGCAAGGCCTGCGCGAAAACCATGCGTGGCTCTTGGGCGCGAATGACGCAGCGGCCCGTTGCCGGAAACTGCATTCCGACGATCAGGCAAGCGGCGGCTGAGCCGTCGGCCAGCTTCCAATATTTCGGTGCCGCGACAAAGGACAATTCGTCGCCGCCGGCCCGTTCCAACTCCGCCGCGCCGGCGAGTTCAATCTCACCGTCGCCCTCGAATGTCACCCGCAACCGCTCAGCCAATTCACGAACGCGCATAATCTATTTATGCCCATAGACCCGGGGGCGCGTGTGGCGCCCACCGCACGAGTGCATCCCGAGGCCCGCATTGCCGCCGGGTGCGTCGTCGGCGAATTTTGCATTATCGAGCACGACGTGACGCTTGGCCCCAACTGTTTACTGGAGCCTTACGTCTACATCAAACGCTGGACGACGCTGGGCGAAGGCAATGAAATCAGCGCCGCGACCGTACTGGGCACCGATCCGCTGGACAAGAATTTCAAGGGTGAGCGCAGCTACCTGAGGATCGGCAACCACAACAAGATCCGCGAGCACTTCACGATTTCGCGCGCCACCAAGCCCGAGGCGGCAACCGTCATCGGCGACAACAATTTCATCATGACCTCGGGCCACATCGCCCACGATTGCGTGCTCGGCAACGACATCGTCGTCGCCAGTTGCGCTTTGCTGGCGGGTTATGTCGAAGTGGAGGATCAGGCTTTCATCTCGGGAGGCGTCGTCGTGCATCAGCACTCGAAGATCGGGCGGCTCGCCATGGTGGGAGGCAACACCAGGGTGAATTCCGATTTGCCCCCCTACTTTCTCTACTCGGAGTTTGACGTCGCGGCGAAGGGGATCAACTTGGTGGGGCTGAGGCGGGCTGGGTTTAGCGCGCAGGATATCGATATGGCCAAGGGCTGCTATCGTATCCTTTACCGAAGCGGACTCAGTAAGTCAGACGCATGCCAGCAGCTCGATTCGATTCCACACCCAATTGCCGCGCACCTCGTGCGATTTGTGCGCGCCAGCAGACGCGGCATCGCTCGCGAGTCTTGACGCTATTGGCCTTGCTCTGCGCCCCCTCGCTTGCCGCACAAGAGCTCACCATCGGCCAAGCGGTGGATCGGGCGATGGAGCAGTACCCATCGATTCGCGTGAATGACGAACAGTTGCGGGCTGCTGCCGCCGGCATTCAGATGGCGAGGCTTGCTTACCTGCCAAAGGCCGACGCGCTGGCTCAGGTGAATCGCGCGACTCGCAACAATGTCTATGGCCTGCTCCTACCGCAAGCGGTCATCTCGCCCATTTCCGGACCGCCTAACCCGAACAACACGGGCACCAATGTCTGGGGTTCGGCCATCGGATTTCTGATCTCTTGGGAGCCATTTGATTTCGGACTGCGCCAAGCCAATATTGGCGTCACGCAGGCGACGGCGCGGCGCGCGCAGGCCGCCTTGCAACGGACGCGATTCGAGGTGGCGGCTTTGACAGCACACGCATACCTGGCGGTGCTGGCTTCGTCCCAGGCTCTGGCTGTGGCTGAAGCCGGCAAGGCGCGCCTTGCCGACATCGCGCCGCTGGTGAAGAGTCTGGTGGACAGCGGCTTGCGGCCGGGCATTGATTCTTCGTACTTGTCGGCTGAGACGGCGGCGGCTGAGGGGCAGGTGATTCAGGCGCGAGCTTCATTGCAGTTGGCGATTGCCTCTTTGGCCAACTTGCTCAACCTGCCAGAGGCGCAAGTCAGCGCGGCGCGGATGCGTTTTCTCGAGACGGTGCCGGTTGCGGGCGACGGCTCGGATTTGAAGAAGCATCCGGCGGCGATCGAACAGGGTATCGCGCAAGAAGAATCGGCGGCACGGTTGAAGGCGATCGAGCGGGCTTACTATCCAAAGTTCAACGCGCAGGCCACTACTTACGCCCGGGGAACGGGAAGCCCGGCGACCAGCCTTGGGCCCAACATCTATAACTGGGGCGTCGGGTTCACGGCCACTTACTCGCTGCTGGATTTGCCCGGCCTGCGCGTCAAGAAAGAGATTGAGGCGGCGCAGGGCCGCGCCGATCAAGCGCGCTATGAGAAGCTGCTACGGGATCTGGAAGGACAGCGCAGCAAGGCGCGCATCGAGGCGGACATGGCGACGCGGCTTGCCGCCAATACGCCGGTGCAGTTGCGCGCGGCGCGGGCCGTCCACGAGCAGTTGGCGGCCCGCTACAAGGCTGGGCTGATCCCGATGCTGGAAGTGGTGGACGCTCAACGCAGCCTGACGGTCGCCGAGATCGACGACACGCTGGCGCGCCTCAGCATCTGGCGCGCGCAACTGGCGGTGGCCGCAGCAGAGGGCGACTTGACGGAGTTCCTGGCTAGGGCGGAGAAGAAGTAGCCCCATGCGTCTTGTTCTGTTCGCACTGCGCCGCCCGACGACCGTGTTTGTGGCCGTGATCGCCATCCTCATCGCCGCCTATCTTGCCGCCCGGCGAATGCCAGTCGATATCTTCCCCGACCTTGGCGAGCCGACGATCTATATCGCGCAGCCTTATGGCGGGCTCGATCCCGCGCAGATGGACGGCTTTGCGACTTACTACTACGAATATCATCTGCTCTACGTTTCGGGCGTCAAGCAGATCGAATCGAAGAGCATACAAGGGGCGGCGCTGATCAAGGTGTCGTTCTACCCTGGCACCAACATGAGCTCGGCGATGAGCGAGGTTGTCGGCTATGCCAACCGTGCGCGGGCATTTATGCCGCCGGGGGCAGTGCCGCCGTTCATTACCCGCTTTGACGCGGGCAGTGTCGCCATTGGGCAACTTGTGTTCTCCAGCCAGACGCGGTTACCTGCGGAGATGCAGGACTTTGCGATCAACCGGGTTAGGCCGCTGTTTGCCACGCTGCCGGGCGTGTCCGCGCCGCCGCCCTTTGGTGGAGCGCAGCGGACGATCCTGGTGCGCTTGGATCCAGAGAAGCTGCGCGAGTATCGCATCTCGCCAGAGGAGGCGATCAAGGCGCTGGCGAGCGCCAACGTGGTGGCGCCGTCGGGGGTCGTGCGCACGGGTGATCTGACTCGCATCGCGTCGACCAACGCGACGATCGGCGGCGATCTGAGCGAGCTGGCCAACGCACCCGTGCGCATGGGTAGCGGCACTCCGGTTTACTTTCGCGACATCGGCAGCGTCGAGAACGGCAGCGACATTCTGACGGCGTATGCGCATGTCAACGGAAAGCGGACGGTCTACATCCCGATCACCAAGCGACCGGACGCCGGTTCGCTTGAAGTGATGCGGCGGGTGCGCGAGGCGCTACCCAGTTTTCAGAAGGCGGTGCCGGACGACGTTCAGGTTTCCGTTGAGTTCGATCAGACGCCCGCCGTCGGGTCGTCATTGCGCAACCTAATCAACGAGAGCCTGCTGGGCGCGGCGCTAACGGGCTTGATGGTGCTGCTGTTCTTGCGCGACTGGCGATCGGCCGTGATCGTGCTGGCCACCATCCCGGTGTCGTTGCTGAGCGCTGTGATCGCGCTCTGGACGACGGGGCAGACGATCAACATCATGACGCTGGCCGGCCTTGCGTTGGCGGTGGGCGTGCTGGTGGACGAGGCGACGGTGGAGATTGAGAACATCCATAGTGAACGGAACACAGGCGCGTCGATCCTCGACGCGATCCAGACGGCTTGCCAGCGGACGGCGATCCCGCGGCTCTTGAGCATGATCTCGATCCTCGCCGTGTTTGTTCCAGCCTTCTTCATGACCGGCGCAGGCCGGCAGCTATTTGTGCCACTGGCGCTGGCCGTTGGCTTCTCGATGGTGGCCTCGTATCTACTGTCGAGCACGCTGGTGCCGGTGCTCTGCGCAAGCTTGATGCGGCCCGCTGAAAAGCATCGAGGCGAGCCCGCCTATCGCGCGGTCTATGAAGGAGTTGTCAACGGCCTCGTCAAGCTGCGGTGGTTGGTGGCACCCGCCTATGTGGTGGTCTGTGCGCTGCTGCTTTGGATCGTGCCGCCGCGCCTCGGATTGGAGCTTTTCCCTAACACCGATTCGAGCATGCTGCGGCTGCGTGTCTTTGCGCCCACGGGCACGCGCGTTGAGCGCACGGAGGTGTTGGCCCTACAGGCGCTGGAGCTGATCAAAGAGACGGTGGGCCGGGAGAAGGTGGCGATCACGACGAGCTTCGTCGGCGTTCATGCGTCCAGCTATCCGGTCAACTTGATCCATCTGTTTACAACTGGTCCGCATGAGGCGGTGCTGACGGTGGCCGTAAAGCCGGGCTTTGCGCTTGACCAAAGCAAGATGCGAGAGGCGGTTCGAGCACGGCTGGCAAGCGGACTGCCGACGCTACGGGTGTTATTTGAAGGCGGAGACATCGTTAGTCAAGTGATGTCGTTTGGCGCGCCGACACCGGTGACGGTGAGTGTGGTTGGCCCGAGTCTGGCGGCCGATTATCAGTTTGCGCAGAAGCTGGAGGGCGAGTTGAAGAAGCTTGGATTTCTGCGCGATCTGCAGATCCAGCAGCCTAACGACTACCCGACCCTCGAGCTGCAAATCAATCGCGACCGCGCCGGGCAGTACGGGCTGACCACCGCCGATGTGACGCGAAGCCTGGTGGCGGCCACCAGTTCCAGCCGCTTCATCGAACCCAACTACTGGCGCGACCCGGGCAGCGGCAACGCGTTTCAGGTGCAGGTGGAGATCCCGCAGAACAAGGTGAAGTCGGGCGACGATTTGGCGTCGCTGTCGTTGGCCAAGCCAGGCAATACGCAGCCGCTGGCGGGCGATGTGGTGACGATGAAGAACGGCAAGGCGATGGGCGTCGTCGAGAGGATCAACGGGCAGAAGCGCATCAGCCTGGCGGCCAACTTACACGACATGACGATTGGCAGGGCGTTGCCAGCCATCGAGGAAGCGGTCCACAGGGCGGGGGAGCCACCGCGGGGGATGAGCGTCCAGATTGGGGGGCAAGCCGGGCCGTTGAAGGAAACGATGGACGGCTTGCAAACCGGCCTGCTGCTGGCGGCGGGAAGCATCTTCCTGTTGCTGGCGGCGGCTTTCCAGAGCTTTCGCTTAGCGTTGGTCGTTCTGCTGCTAGCCCCGGCGATTGTGTGCGGTGCGTTGTTGGCTCTCTACTTTACGGGCGGAACGATCAACATCCAGAGCTATCTTGGGGCGATCATGGCGCTGGGCATAGCCATTGCCAATGCGATCCTGTACTTGAGTTTTGCCGAGACGCGGGGCGACATCGCCAAGGCCGGAGGGCAGCGGCTGAGGGCGATTCTGATGACGGCGGCGGCGATGCTGGCCAGTATTTTGCCGATGGCGATGGGATGGGGCGAGGGCGGCGGGCAGACCGCTCCGCTGGGACGGGCGGTGGCCGGGGGGCTGGTTGCCGCCACCTTCGCGACGCTTTTTGTGCTGCCGTCCCTCTACGCAATTCTTCGCCAAGACGCTCTAAAGGAGGCCAAGCCATGAGGTGGATGATCGCGGCGATTGCCGCAAGCGGGCTGTGGGCCCAGAGTCTGGAGACCGTGCGCGTCGAGTCGAAGCCGGTAGATCGTTTTGTCACGCTGACAGCGGAGATCCAGCCCTACCAATCGACGGCGGTGGTGGCGCGCGTTGCCGGGTATATCGAAAAAGTCGATGTCGATCGCGGCAGCGCGGTGCGCAAGGGCGACGCGATCGCGCAACTGTCGGCCCCGGAGTTGAAGGCCCAGATCGCCGAGATCCAAGCCAAGGCCGCCGCCGTGCGATCACAGAGCGGGGAACTGCGAGCCCGGCGCGCGGCCGCTCTGAGCACCGCCAGCCGCCTGAAGACAGCGGCCGCTACGCCGGGGGCTATTTCGCCAAATGAGTTGGTGCAGGCGGACGAGGCCGTGGCGGCCGCTACGGCCGCCATCGAAGCCAACCAGATGGCTGAGCGAGCGGTGCAGGCGCAAGCGCGTGCCCTCGAAGAAATGGTCGCGTATCTGGCTGTGACCGCGCCCTTTGACGGGGTGGTCACCGAGCGGTTGCTGCACCCTGGCAGTCTGGCCGGGCCCAGCGCCGGACCGATCGTGCGCATCGACCAAGTGAGCCGACTGCGGGTGATCGTCGCCGTGCCGGAGACGAATGTATCAAGTATCCGCGCCGGGCAGCGGGTGGGCTTTAGCGTCACTGGCTATCCGGGCGAAACCTTTCAAGGGGCGGTGAGCCGGATTTCGCGAGTGCTCGACCCGAAAACGCGGACGATGCCGGTGGAACTGGACGTCGTGAACGCCGGCGGAAAGCTTGCACCCGGCATGTACACCGAGGTGCGCTGGCCCGCCAAGAGCGGCCAAGTAACGTTGCTGGTACCGGCCACTGCCGTTACGTCCAATACCGAGCGCAGCTTTGTGATCCGCGTCGAGAACGGCACGGCCAAGTATGTCAATGTGCGCAAGGGGCCCGCGCAGGGCGAACTGGTCGAGGTCTCCGGGCCGCTGGCCGCCGGAGATCTGGTAATCAAACGCGCCACCGATGAGATCCGCGAGGGGGCTCGCATTCCGGCGAAGTGACCCGCAAGTGACCGAATTGGGTTTGCTTCGTCAGTGAGTGTTAGGATCGGAGAGAGCATGATTCGAAATTGGCTTTGCTTTGTTGGCGGCTTTTTGGCTTTGGTTTTTCAGGGGGCCGCGCAGCCCGTGATCAAGGTCTCCGCTGCCCAAGAAGCGCTTTTAAAACAACGAGTTACGAAATTCTGGCAGCCCTGGGTGGAAGGCAAATTCCGTGTGAGCGACGCCTTCGTTTCCGACTCGGCCAAGGACGAATACTACTCTTGGCCGAAGCGCCGCATTAAAGGTTTTGCCGTGGATAAAATCTATTACGCCGACGCTGGAAAGGCCGCAAAGGTCGTCACACTTGTCGACGTGACGATGGCCATGATGGGCGTGGGCGCAATGGAGATCAAACAGCCAGTCGAGACTTGGTGGCATTTGGAAAAGGGTGTCTGGTTCTGGTTCCAGCCCAAGAACGAGAAACGGGAAACGCCGTTCGGGATTATGGAGTCGAACTCGGCGGGCGGCGAGGCACCGCTAGTTCCGACAGGACAGTTTCAGAAAGGCAAGGAACTGGAAACGCTGGTGGGCATGGTCAAGCCCGACAGGACGGAGTTGCGCTTCGTTTCGGGGGAAGCCAAGGTAGAAACGATTACGATCAAAAGTGCGATGCAAGGTGTAGTCCAACTGATCTCGGATAGTCCAGCCGGTGCCCCGGAATTTAGTTTCCAGATCAACCCGCGGTCGATCCCGCGCCTGGGTACGGCTAGCTTGGTTGTGAGC
>JANXUM010000301.1 GCA_025356215.1 Bryobacter sp.
AGGCTGGCGACCAAAACCGATCCGGGTTTCCAGGTGCATTTGGTGGCCGCCGTGAAGGCGGAAATCGATAAGGCGGGGTCGAGCGTACGGAGCGAGGATTTGACGCGACTGATGGAGATGCTGGTACACGCGGTGGACGCCAACCGGCTGGTTCCGTTCTTGAGCAAACTCTGCGAACACGGCGACGAGCGGATCCGCTCGAAGGCGGTGCTGTTGACAGGTAGGGTGGGGAGGCGATTGCCCAAGAGCACGCAATTGTTGCGAGACCAGGACGCGCGGGTGCGGGCCAACGCGGTTGAGTCGATGTGGGGACGAACGGACGCCGAGTCGATCCAGTTCTTCAAGGAGGCGAGCCAAGATCCGCACCACCGTGTGGCGGGAAATGCGCTGTTGGGTCTGTATCAGGCCGGGGACATCGGCGCGGTGCAAGGAATCACGAAGATGGTTGGAGACCCGGATGTAGGACGCAAGCTTGCCGGAATCTGGTTATTGGGAAAGACGCAGGACCCACGATTTGTGAACTACGTGCAATCAGCGCTGGCGGTCAGCACAGGCCGGGAGAAGTTTGGACTATTGAAGGCCGGGCGGATGATTAAGCAGCGGAAGGATGAGTTGCTGAAGCGGCCACCGATACGCTTGGAGGTGGTGCGTTCCGAGCGCGGCGCGGGGGGGCGCGTGCGATTGGCTTTCATCGCATTTGCGGAGGGCGGGAGACTTTGTTCGCCAGGGGAGATCCTTGCGACGAACGCTGTGGTGACAGACGGCGAGATGCGTGTGGACCATTTTCGTTGGACTGCGTGGGGTGGGCACGAGAGCTTGCACGCGGCATTCCTGATTCCGATGCGGACGGGAGTGAGCGAGAACTTTGCAACCCAACTGGTGAGCGCGATGGAACTGGGGATCAGCGGCAAGAGGAGGGCGGATCAATGGGCGATTCAGAAGTATGAAATCGTTACGGGGCGAGAAGCGCAGAACGCGGCTCCGCTGGATTTTTCCCCCAACGCGGAGATATTGCGAAGCGAGCAGTTGCGATCGGCGAGGGGTGCGGCAGCCAGCCTGAGTGAAGGGATTGAGCGCTTGATTCCGTTGTTTCCGGCGGGAGTTGAGCGTAAACATTTGGTGATGTTGCTGGACCCGGAACTGGGCGCGGACTTCCGGGTGCCAGATGGATGGACGGAGCGATTCAAACGATTCAACGTGGTGCCGCACGTGGTGGCTTGCGGGGAATTAGAGAACGAAGCGTTTGAGGGGTGGCAACGGCTGTGCGCGTCCCGGGAGGGGATCTTCGTGGAATGCCAGTGCGCGGCGGAGTTACCGCTGGCGCTGAGGCGGCTGAGCCTGAGCCTGCAGTCGGGCTTCGAGGTCAGCTATCAGTTGGGAAGGATGTTACCGGTCGCGGGCGGGGGCTTGGGCGAAGCGGTGAGCATTGAGATTTACTCGGAGCTTGGATACGGCAAGTTGACGGTCGACGGCGAGGGGCAAGTGATTGCGAATCTGGAAGTAGCGCCGCAAGTACACTAAAGTCGTGGCGACGGTATTGTTCTCGAATCTGGTCCGGTTGTTGTTGCTGGGTGTGCTGGCCGCCGAGCCTGGAGGCACGCTTGAAGTACTGAGCCGCGCCTTGCGGGAGGCCGACCTCGACCCTGAGGCGTGTTTCCGGGTGCGGGATTTTTCGTTTCGGCGCAATGAAGTCCGGATCTATTTGACTGACGGCATTGTGATGTTGCGCAAGCCGGTGAACGGCGTTAGAACTGGAGCGGTGTTTGTAGCCAGCGAAGATCTGGAAGACGCCGAACTGGTGATGATTCCGCCAAACCGGATGGAGCGCAAGTCGCTGGCTTCGTTTACCGGATCGCCGACCTTGAGCGAGCACTTTCGGTCCGCCGCCTTTTTATTTACCGACGGTACGGGCGAGCGATGGTTTGAGGAACTGAGCAAGAGCCAGACAGCGAAGAAAAGCCCCGAGCGCGGGGTGCTGGTGGCGGAGCGCTGGAACGGGACAATCCGCAATCTGAGCGCTAGTCTGGGCACACGAATCATGGAGGACACGCTGAACGGGGCGGGGGTGGCCAAGGGGTTTTACTTTGCGGCGATCTCGGGCAGGGAGTTGGGAAATTTCGATGTGTATTTCGACCCACGGGCGCGCGAGGAGTTGCTGGTGGGGCAGATGGAGAATATTGAGGGGCGAAACCGCTACAACTTTTGGGCGCACTTTGAGCCGAAGCGGGCGAACGCCCGGAGGCCGGCCCCGGCTCCGGCTTTGATCGAGCGCTACGAGGCTAAAGCGGAAATCGGGGAAAACCTGCGGTTCCACGCGACGGTGAAGATGACACTGCGCGGGAACGAGGACGGGGTTGTGGTGCTGCCGCTTGACCTGTCGCCAAGATTGCGGGTGAAGGCGGCGCGATGGAACGGGCTGGAGGCGGAGGTCTATCAACGGGAGGCATTGCGGGGAAATTTATTGCGCAGCGGCGACTCGGAAGGTTTTTTGGTTCGGATGCCGGTGCCATTGAGGAAGGGCGATGGCGGCGTTCTGGAGATCGAAGAAGAAGGCGACATCTTTTTCCGCGCGGGCAATGGAGTCTTGTATCTGGCGACGCGGGCAAGCTGGTTTCCGCAGTTGATGTTCCAAGCCGCACCGTTTGAAGCGAGTTTTGAGCATGCGCGAAATCAAACGCTGGTGTGCCCAGGCGTGCGGACGGAGACCGTTTCCGGAGAGCGAAAGACGACACGTTGTCGGGTCGATCAGCCGGTAGCGTTATTTGGTTTCAATCTGGGAGAGTTTCAATCGACAACGGTGAAGCGCGGGGCGCTAGAAATTGAAGTCTACGCGAACAAGACGGTGGAGGCGGCGCTCGAGTCGCGTGTCGTTATGACGCCGCAACCAACGCCGGGAGTGAGAAGGCGTCCCGAGATGCCGGGGTTGGGACTACCGACGATTCCGCCCAACCCGGTGGCGCGGATTCAAACGATGGCCGAAGACATTGCCGGGGCGATGGAGTTTTTTGCGGCAAGTTTGGGGCCGCCGCCGCTGGCCAAGGTGGTCGCCGCTCCGATTCCGGGAACCTTTGGACAAGGCTTTCCCGGGTTTCTCTATTTGTCCACGCTGGCATATCTGGAAGACAGCAAGCTTCCGGCGGCGGACCGCGCCGAGTGGCAAGGACGGAATTTTCGCGAGATTCTGCAATCGCACGAGGTGGCTCACCAGTGGTGGGGCAATCTGGTGACGTTTGAGACTTATCGCGACGAGTGGCTAGGCGAGGCGCTGGCGAACTATTCGGCGCTGTTGTACCTGGAAAAGAAGCGCGGGTTGAAGACGCTGGATGGGCAGTTGGATGCCTATAAACGGCGCATTCTGAGCGATGGGGAGGACGGTAAGCCGCTTGAGTCGGCGGGTCCGGTAGTGTTTGGGATGAGGCTGCGCCATTCAAATCCGCAGGCCTGGCAGGCGGTGATTTATGAAAAGAGTGCCTGGGTGCTGCACATGCTTCGCGGGCGGATGGGGGACGCGGCGTTCCTGAAGATGCTGGGACAGTTGACCGCTGATTATGCCGGGAAGGCGATGACGACGGACGACTTGCGACGCGCGGCGGCGGCGGGGCTACCGAAGGATTCGCCAGACCGCGATTTGGAGAACTTCTTTGAAAATTGGGTCTACGGCACGGGCGTTCCGCACTTGGAACTGACCAGCACGGTGAAAGGAGTGGCACCGCGGGCGCGCATCGAGTTGAGGCTAAAGCAGAGCCGTGTGGCGGAGGACTTTGCGGTGGATGTGCCTGTAGAGATCCAAATGCCGCGTGGGCAGAAGATTGTCAAATGGATGAGGAGTGGCGCGGAGGAAGAAACGCTGGAAGTGGTCACCGGCGCCGCGCCGTTGAAGGTGACGCTGGACCCGCGCAACATCCTACTGAAGCGCTGAGCGCGCGCTATTCTGGGAGCTTGACACCTACAGCTGAAATTACCGGTCCACGCGTATCGGTTGTCGTCGTCTCGCAACACCAATCGCAACTTTTGAAGCCCACGCTGGCGGCCCTGGCCGCACGGCAGGAGCCAACGATGAGCGAGGTGATCGTTGTCGACTGCGGGAGCCAGGATGGTAGCGCGCGGTTGGACGAGGAATTTGAGGGGATCACGATGCTGCGGCTGCCGCGGAACTTCGGTTGGACGCGAGCAGTGAACATCGCCACGCGAACGGCCAAGGGCGAGTTTCTATTTTTGCTTCCCAATGGGTGCCACGTGGAACCCGATACGATTCAGCGGCTGGTGGCGGGGATTGAGGCGAACCCCGAGGCGGGGGCTGTGACGGTGGCTGGCGACGTTTATGCGTTGCCGAAGGCGGGTGAGACTGAATTGCGCAAGGTGAGCGCGGCGCAGGCGGAGTATCCGTTTGCGCAGCCGGTGCTGTTTCCGAAAGTGGCATTAGTGAGCATCAATTACTTACCGGACGGGTACGGTCAGTTTTATGCCGACGCGGAGTTGTATATGAAGCTGAAGGCGGCGGGCAAGCGGTTGCTGGTGCTGGAGGATCTGAAGCTGAAGCGTGACGAGGCTCCGATGGAGCTGATTGGCGACGAGATGGCGATGGCGGACCGGGTAAACGGGCTGAGCGCGTTTTATTCGAAGAACTATGGGTTCATGAGTGGAATGAGCTTTTGGCTAGGGCAAAGCGCTAAGGCGCTATTGAGTTTTCGCTTAGGCCTGGCGGGGAAACTCCTAATGGGATCTAAGGTGGATGGGCTATAAAGCTTAGGTGCGTCCGCGCCGATGATTTCCTTGAGGACGATCATCAATGGACGCAATGCTTTGGATGTTCTTGCCGCTGTTTGTAGCGGCTGGAAGCGCACTTTTGGCCTTTTTCATCATGCAGTCGAAGCTGGAAGTGGCTGTCTCGCGAGAGCGCGAGACGCTGGCCGAGGCGCGGGCTGTGATCAACACTCACGCGCGAACGATGGAAGAGACGATGCGGGCGACCGAGGAGTGCGCGCGTCGCAAGGCGCTTGACGAATTCCTGGCTGACTTCCGGGTGGAAGAACGGCACTATGTGCGCGAGAGCAAGAGCTTGTTTCTGAACCGCAAGTCGATGGTCCTGCAAGAGCGGCTGTACTTTCGCAATATCCCGTTGAGCAATTGGGTGGAGCACGAGATGGTGATGGAGGATGGCGGGGACATCCAGAAACTGGCCAAGGCATGCAGCGCGTTTAGTACGAGGAGCATTTCCAACGAGACGGCGAACGCGGCGGCGCAGATGGGTGCCCAGATGGGAGCGCCGATGAGCTCGCAGATTGGCGCGATGCAGATGGGTGCGCCGCAGATGGGTGCGCCGCAGCTAGCTGGGCTGGTTGGCATGCAGCATGGGGGAGGGTCTGCCAAGTTGCTATCCATGGAGCCGACGCCCGGGCGCAAGCGCGGGATTGCCGGTTAACGCGCATACGGTAAACTGAAGACGGCTGGCGATCAGCCTCTCATGTCAGCAGTTTCCACACACACATCCATCGCAGAAGAGATTCTTGCGCTTAAAAAAGAGCGGAAGGCGATTATCCTGGCGCATCACTACCAGGAAAGCGAGATCCAGGAACTTGCCGATGTGATCGGCGACAGTCTGGAGTTGGCGCGTAAGGCGAAGAACTTCGAGGGCGACGTCATTGTGTTTTGCGGTGTCGTATTCATGGCCGAGACGGCGAAGCTATTGAACCCCGAGCGCATCGTGGTTGTGCCGGACGCCAACGCGGGTTGCAGTTTGGTGGATAGCTGCCCGGCGGACCAGTTGCGGGCGTTCAAGCGGCGCTATCCCGATCACGTCGTGGTGAGTTACATCAACACGTCGGCGGCGGTGAAGGCGGAGAGCGACATCATCTGCACGTCGCGCAACGCGGTGCAGGTGGTAAATTCCGTGCCCGCCGACAAGCCGATTCTGTTTTGCCCGGATATCAACCTGGGCAACTATGTAAAGCAGCAGACGGGGCGGCAGAACATGCGGATCTGGCAGGGGGCGTGCATTGTGCATGCTACATTTGCGGCAAGACGGCTGACGCAATCGCGCATTGAGCATCCCACGGCTCTGGTGGCGGCGCACCCGGAGTGCCCGGCTGAAGTGCTGGCGATGGCGGATTACATCGGTTCCACGTCGGCGATCATTGAGCATTGCGTAACGAGCGAGGCGCCGGAGTGGATCATCATGACCGAGAGCGGCGTACGGCATTCTTTGGAGAAGGGCGCGCCGGGCAAGAAGTTCTACTTTGTGCCGAATGAGAACTGCAACTGCAGCGAGTGTCCGTACATGCGAATGAACACGCTGGAGAAACTGCGGGAATGCCTCGATACGTTGAAGCCGCGGGTGGAATTGCCCGCCGACATCATGGATCGGGCGCGATTGCCGATTGAGCGCATGTTGGCGCTTTAGGACCCATTACCCGTGCACGCCCCCTTGGTGGATCGATTTGGACGGCTGCACGACAACCTGCGGATCAGCGTCACGGACCGGTGCAACATTCGCTGTTTTTATTGCATGCCGGAAGAGGGCGGGAAGTACGCGCCCAAGCAAGAGATTCTGAGCTTTGAAGAGATCGCGCGTTTTGCAAGCGTGGCGGCTGGGCTGGGTGTGCGGAAGATCCGGTTGACGGGCGGGGAGCCGCTGGTGCGTAAGGACTTGGGGCGGCTGATCGCGATGCTCGGCGCGATACCGGGGATTGACGACATTGCCTTGACGACCAATGCGCTGCTGTTGGGGGCGCAAGCGCAGGAGCTTTACGACGCGGGGTTGAGGCGGTTGAATGTGCACCTGGACACCCTCGATCGCGAGCGGTTTTTGAAGATTACGCGACGCGATGAATTGGCGCGGGTGCTGGAGAGCATCGACATCGCGCAGCGGATTGGGTTTGGACCGATCAAGTTAAACGCGGTGGCGATGAAGGGGTTGACGGAGGAGGATGTGATTCCGATGGCGCGCTATGGGCGGGAGCGGGGCATCGAGGTGCGGTTTATCGAATTTATGCCGCTGGACCACCAGGGACTATGGGACAAGACGCAGGTGCTGACGATGGACCAGATGTTGGTGGGGTTGCGGGCGGAGTTTGGGG